>JAJXVP010000073.1 GCA_021782055.1 bacterium
AAGCCCGCTGGGAGCCGGCCCACCATATGTTTACCATGCCGCAAGCCCAATACCTGGCCACCTTTGACACCGACCCTGGTCCGGTTAAGGGCGACCTCTACGATTTGGTCTGCAACGGTCTTGAACTGGCTTCGGGCTCGATCCGTATTCATGACCCCGCGATTCAACAAAGGTTGTTCAACACTGTAGGCTTTCCGCCCGAAGAGGCCCAAAACCGCTTTGGCTTTTTGCTTAAAGCCTTTCAATACGGCCCTCCACCACACGGAGGCATAGCCCCTGGGCTTGATCGCCTCGTCATGATTTTGACCCAACAAGAGACTATCCGCGAAGTCATCGCCTTCCCCAAGAACACCACAGGGGCAAGCCCCATGGACAATTCGCCCAGTGAAGTCGACCTTTTACAACTCAAGGAACTTCACCTTAAGGTAGACCTTTGAGTAAACCCGCTTACGCAGCCTTAGTGTACGGCGATTTTCGTCTGCTATTGGCGGGTCGATTTTCGTCGGCGCTCGGGGGTCAGATGCTGACCTTTGCCGTTGCCTGGGATCTGTGGACACGAACCCATAGTCCCTTTGCCTTGGGACTGATCGGTCTATCGGTGGTTCTGCCCGTGATTTTAGCCTCGTTACCGGCAGGGGTTTTTGCCGATCATCATGACCGGCGTCACATCGTTCAAGTTACCCAAACAGTCACGGCCCTTGCCTCTGCTGGTTTGGCGGTTTTGGCCTGGGCACACGGTCCTGTGGCCTTGATCTTTGCAATCTTGGCAGTTCTTGGCCTTGTCCGTGCTTTTAACGACCCTGCCACGGCCACGCTAATTGCCTTGGTGGTTCCCCCCAAAGATTATGCCAACGCGGCCACTTGGAACTCTAGTGTTTATCAAACAGCCGCCATCGCAGGCCCAGCGCTAGCCGGTCTTTTGGTCGCGTTGTTGAATGGGGTCGCTGGCATTTATGCCTTGGCGGCCGCTTTGTCGGTGGTTAACTTTCTTTTAGTTACTCTCATCCGTACCCGGCAACAGAAACAACCAGCACAAGCCGCAACCTGGGAATCTCTCAAAGAAGGCTTGGCGTTTATCAAAGGACACAAAGTCATTCTGGCCGCGATCACCCTCGATATGTGGGCCGTTCTTTTGGGCGGCGCGGTTGCGCTCCTTCCCATTTATGCCACCAACATCCTTCACGTGGGGGCTTGGGGTCTGGGTATCATGCGCTCGGCAACCTCACTGGGCGCGCTTTTGATGGCCTTGGTTTTGGCCCACCGACGACCTTTTCAACGGGCAGGTTTTACCCTGCTGACGGCCGTCGCGGGGTTTGGTTGTGTCACGGTAGCCTTTGGGCTGTCAACCTGGTTCCCCTTATCGGTGGCCTTGCTGTTCCTGTTGGGCGCTCTCGACAACATCAGCGTTGTGATTCGAGGCACGCTCATGCTTACCCAGGTTCCTGATGCGATGCGGGGGCGCACCTCTTCGGTCAATACGATTTTTATCAGCTCTTCGAATGAGCTGGGCGATTTTGAATCGGGTATGGTGGCAGGCCTCATCGGGCCAGTTGCGGCGGTGGTTGTCGGAGGTTTAGGGACTTTGTTTGTCGTCGCGGCTGTAGCCAAAAAATGGCCTCAACTGACCCGACTCAAAGCTCTGGATGCCAGCGTTTCCGCTTGAGCAAATTCAGCTCACCAGGTAGTATCAAAAAACTATGCCCTATACGACAGACGACCTGCGCATCGAAGCCCTCCACCCCCTCATTCCTCCGGCCATTCTTATGGAAGAGCACCCCCTGCCCGACTCTGCTCGGCAGTTTGTTCACAAAGCCCGTGAAACTTGCCAGGACATCATCGAAGGCACCGATGACCGTTTATTGGTCATCGTCGGCCCTTGTTCCATCCATGACCCTAAGGCGGGACGGGAATACGCAGACAAACTGGTTCGTCTGCGCGAAGAGCTCAAAGATGACCTCGAGATCGTAATGCGTGTATATTTTGAAAAACCTCGTTCCCGAGCCGGTTGGAAGGGGCTGATCAATGATCCGTTTATTGATGGTAGCTTTCAAATCAACAAGGGTTTGCGAATAGCGCGTCAGTTTCTGGTGGATGTCAACTCGTTGGGTTTACCAGCCGCTGTCGAGTTCCTTGATACGATTTCGCCTCAGTTTATCGCCGATTGTGTCACCTGGGGGGCTATTGGTGCTCGCACGACCGAGAGTCAAATTCACCGTGAACTCGCTTCTGGCCTGTCTATGCCGATTGGGTTTAAAAATGGAACCGACGGTAATGTCAAAATTGCCATTGATGCCATTCACGCCGCACAAATTCCCCACCGGTTTTTGTCGGTGACCAAACAAGGAGTGGCGGCCATTGTCCATACCCGGGGCAATCCTGCCGGACATATCATTCTGCGCGGTTCCAATACGGGGGCCAATTACAGCCAAGACCATGTAGAAAGAACAGCCAAGGCTCTGGTCGATTCTGGGCTACCTCCCCGCATTATGATTGACTGTTCCCATGGCAACTCGCAAAAAGACCCCAGTCGCCAACCTTTGGTGGCCCAGGATATCGCCACTCAAGTGGCCGCGGGTTCTACGGCTATCTTTGGCTTGATGCTCGAAAGTCACCTCAAAGGGGGCAACCAAAAAGAAGCTCCCCTACCTCAACTGGAGTACGGCCTTTCAATTACCGATGCTTGCCTCGCCTGGGACTCTACGGTGCCTGTGTTGAAAGACCTTGCCCAGGCCGTGCGAGAACGCCGACAAAGCACGGCACGTCTTAAGTAGTTACCGCAAGCTTTCAGTACCGAATCAGCCTGGTCGGCTCTCATGACAGTCGGGGGTATCGTCGCATGACAGTTACCCCTGAACACTCATGACACAAAAGAGGAACGCTAAGTAGGAAATTCGCTTAACCAAGCTTTTTAGCCTGTTCTTGACGATAGCCATCCCGGACGCTGTCTAATGTCGTAAAGAAAGCATCCGTTCCAAAGACTTTGGTCAGCTCCGAGCGGTCAAATTCCTGGCGAACACTGTCGAGCATCTCAGAAAAAACCATACGGATTCCCCTTGCGGCTAAGTCCTGATGAAGGGTCCTGAGGGTTTCAGAAGCGGTAAAATCAACATCGTTAACCGCCGCCATATCGACACAAAACCAAGAAACCGTGTCTTGGGCCAAAGTCAGCACGTCCTTTTTGAGCGTATGGGCATTGGCATAATACATGTTATGTAAAAAGCGGTAGATCACCAGCCCTGGTTCAGCAAACAAACCCGGCTTGGCCGGTTTTTGGCGCCAGCCTTGGGGACCATCCAGCAGAACAACATTGGTCACGAGGTACCCGTGGCGGGTATGCGAGATCAACGACAACCCGATCGCAAGAAGAATACTCTGCTCTACACCGACAAAAATCACCGTCAAGGCCGTCACTATGGCCACGGCAAATTCCACGGGACGTTCCTTGCCTATCCGGCGCAAACCTTTCCAGTCGATAAGCTCATAGCCAATCAAAAAAACCACGGCCGCCAAGGTTGCTTTGGGCAGGAATGCTAGAGGTCCTGTTAAGAATAACAACACCAAAACTACCACCGCGACGGCGCTCAGCTGTGCCGCTTGGGTTTTACCTCCGGCACTGTCTACCATCTGTGTTTTGGTAGGACTTCCATTCACCACAAAGCTCCCCGACAGGGCGGCCCCCACATTAGCGGCCGCCAGGCCTACCAAATCGACATTTTCATCGAAGGATTCTTGAGCACGTTCGGCATACGCTCGAGAAGTCACCGCACTCTGGGCTAAAATCACAATAAACATCGCAAACGCTGTGGGGAGAAGCTTCTGAATCAGAGTCCAAGACCAGGCCACCTGAGGTAGGCCCAACTGAGGTAACCCGTGGGGAATCGCCCCCAAAACCGAGACTCCAAACCTGTCTAAATGAAAGACGGGCACGGCCAACAAACTCAGCACCACGGCTAACAACGGTCCAGGAATTTGACGCGAAACCCGACGAAGCCCGACAATCAGCCCCACCACCCCCACCGAAAGCGCCAACGTCGCCCACGAGATTTGTTCAGGGTGAGTAACAATCCTGACAAAAGCCTGGGGCAGAGATGCCAGGTTTTCCCAACCTAAAAGCGAAGGGATTTCGCCCAGGGCTACCTGAACACCCACCCCCGATAAAAACCCCACCAAGACCGTCCGGGACAAAAAGTCCGCCAAAAACCCTAGGCGGGCAACACGGGCAATCAGCAAAAAACCCGCTGACAAGAGTGCCAAAACTTCGGCCAACGCCATCCATTCGTTCGATTTAGGAAGAGCCATGCCCGCCAACCCTGCCGCCAGGATGGCCGCCGTCGCAGAATCGGCGCTAACTACCAAGTGCCGCGAGGATCCAAAAAAGGCAAACAGCACCATAGGAACAAGCATGGTATAAAGCCCGGTAATCACCGGGGTCTGCGAAATTTTTGTATAACCCATTACCTCGGGGATGGCCAAAGCAGCCAACGTCAAACCTGCAAAGATTTCAGAAGTTAACGGCGTTTTTAAGGGGAACAAACCCTGCCCCAAGGCCTTGGAAAATTTCAAAATTGCACCTCAACATCCTGCGGCTGATCGGGAGAAAAGATTTTCATCAAGAGTGTATGATCATCTTCATACCAGGCCGCACTTCGGTCGGTATCCGTCAAGCCAAAGCTATCACCAAATAACGGAATTGGGCTACCGTTAATCAACACTTGACGGGGCCGGTACACGTTGTGAATACGAAACAAAACAAACGAAACCGTACCTCCCGCATGCAAGGGGTTGAGCTTTAAGGACATGGTTCGATGCTCCGAGGTATATACAGCTTCACACGCCAAGTAGCTCCCTTGCTGATAATTCCAACTACTGCCGTCGTCCCACCACAACTCCACCTTGCCCGACGAACCTGGCCAAACCTGAACCGTACGCCGCCAATCGACGTCTTTTCCCGCTTCATCGTAGGGCTGTTGGGTAGGAACCAAAGCCCCCGATCGGGCCAAAACGGTGCCCGGAGGCAGGGAGTACGAAGTTCCACCAGCATATTCCTGACCCGAAGCCAGGGCAAACCAGGAACCTCGCCCCGGAAGATACACCGACCCCTCCCCCTCGGGGACGGTCACCAAAAGGTCAGGTCCCACTAAAAACGCCTTTGTTTCGGCTCGAGCCTGAGGGTCGTTGGGGTAGGACCAGCCCAGGGGCCGCCAAACAGGAACCCCGGTCCGGTGTGCCTGAAGGGTAAGCTGATAAAAATAGGGCACAAAGCGTGAACGTTGATCAAGGATCGCTTTAAGGCGAGCTTGACCGTCTGGTCCCAGGTTTTGCCACCACAGGTCTTCGTGCCTACCGGCGTCAAGGGTAAGGTAGGGGCTCCACGCCCACACAGCTAGGTTCTGCCAGGCCGCCGAGGAGGTCTTGACCGACACTAGGCTTTCGACAGAAAGGCGGATTTCAGCGGCGCCGAGTCCCGACATTTGGGCCGAAAGAATCTTGTTCAACAAGCGTGAAGGGTCTTGGCTGACATCGGCTTTTACCAGCCAAACGGCTTGAGACGTTGTACCAGCTGACCCGGTTTCGGCGGTGAACCAGGGCCGTAGCTGGGGGTGAGCCGTCTTCCAACGCCCCCAGAGTGCCGACAGCGTTTTTCCTGTCCAGAGGTTGTGAAGCTGATCGTCCTTTTCGGTTGCCGGAGGAAACACCACGCCAAGATTGGCACCGTCCCCGGTCAGGCCGGGCCCCTCGCCCACTTGATAGAAATAATCTTGGTTCATCTGGGCTTGAGGCACACCGACAACGGTATCCACAGGAATCTTTTTTGCACGCCAAAGCAAAGGCAAGGTGGCTGAATGGGCCACAAGGCGGGTTCCCACGGCCCAATAAGGCCCCCAGAAAGGTCGTCCGTTCAACTGGGCCCAAGTCTGCAACACCCCACGAGAGGTATCACTGGCAACGAGGAGCAAGGGCATTCCGCCACTGACTCCCCCTAAGTAGCCCTTCGGTTTAAGGTTGATAAACACCTGCCCCGGATCATTCCACAGCACAGCGTAGGGCGAGGGGGTATCCCAAGCATAGACAAAGGGAACATCCATGAGTGAGGTTTGTTCCTTGTTGCCAGGTAAGTCATTCCAAAACTTTACTGACTGACCGTTTTTGATCCAGCCGTCTCCTGTCGGTCCTAAACCCGACAACGAGGATTTTCCCCACTTCACCTGGTCCCGAACCCACGCCCCGGCTTGTTGCGGGGCCTCTCCCGAGGCGACTAAAACAGAATTGCGAAAGAACTGCCAGGCTAGATTGGCTTTTTTAAGGTGAAGACTCACCGTGTCAGAAGAAATCCATAACTCTTGCCCTTGTTCAACGGTGGTTACCGCAAACGGCTTTGCTTCGGGAGATAAATTCACGAGGGGAAGCTCTTGCTGACCTGGGCGCGAAGGCACCCAAAACTCTACCGCGTCAGGTGAAAAGAACGTGACAGAACAGGGCCTGCCATCCGCAAGCGTTAACTGAGCCCCCCGAGGTGTCGGTTTCCAACTCGCTAGACTTCCTAACGGACCCCACGAAGCGGCCATAAACTCTTGACGGCTGATTAATGCTGAACCGGAGGGAGCCGGAGGAAGCGCCGAACAGGCGAGCCCTAAAAGGGCCAAAAGGGACCAAAACACGTTTTTTCGAAGCGGCATACAAAGCCTCCGTTTGATTACTGGACGCCTAGTTTGTCGGCAGATTGCCAACACATATTCAACCTTCGTCAGGCAAATCTCGTCGCCGAGGAGGGGCGGCAAGTCAGAGCAACACGAATTATTCTGATATACAAACCTATCTTTGCCCTTTTTCAGGCAAATATCATCAATTTCTGTGGTAATATCCTGATATTAAACCGTAGGGAGGCTATAGTGAGAACAGCTTTGTGGGATGCAGACTGGTTAACAGCTCTGGCGCGCAACTACTCGCTGCCCGCTTTGGTGCTTCAGCGGCTGCTTGAAGAATTTTTGGCAGCTACCGATCTGACAGCGGAACAATATGTCGCTGAACGGCACTTAACTTTGCGCCAAGCAGGAATGTCGAACACCGAGATTTATCAAGTTCTGCAAGCCGAAGTCGAGAAAGGACGCTTTCGAGTGCGCCCACTCAGCCAACGCCAAGTTCGGCGCTGGATTTACGGTTAAGCCCCTGCGGCAAGGAGAAAAGGCATGTGCGGAATTGTAGGCTACCTAGGACCAAGAAAAGCCTCGGAGGTTTTGCTCCAAGGGTTAAAAATGCTCGAATACCGAGGGTATGACTCTTCGGGCATCGGGTATATCTTTCGCAATCAAATCAAAGTCTATAAAAAGCAAGGGAAGATCTTGAATCTGGAAGGGGTCCTTCCCGAACCCCAGGCCGCCCACTGTGGTCTGGCCCACACCCGGTGGGCCACGCACGGCAAAGTGACCGATGCTAACGCCCACCCGCACTTAAGCCAGTCCGGACGGGTAGCCGTCGTTCATAACGGCATTATTGATAATTATGTGGCCTTGAAAGAAGAGCTGATCAAGCACGGCTACCAATTTCACAGTGAAACTGACTCTGAAGTCATTCCGCACCTGATCGAGCTCGCCTTGACTCAGAACCCCCAGTTTAGTCCCGAAGAGGCCGTTCGCTGGGCTCTGAATCGTCTGGTCGGTACCTACGGCATTGTCGCGGTTTTTGCCGACCACCCTGATTTGATGATTGGTGCCAAAAACGGCTCCCCGTTAGTGATCGGCCAGGGAAAGGATGAAATTTTCTTGGCGTCTGACCCTGCAGCCTTCATCGGGATGACCCGAGAAGCCGCCTTTTTAGAAGACCGAGAAATGGTCATCGTTCGCAAGAACGAGTGGGTAACCAAGACCATGCAGAACGAGGTTGTCCCCCGATCTGCCGAGGAGTTATCTTGGACGGCCGAAGCCGCCTCGATGGGGGACTTCCCTCACTATTTTATAAAGGAGATCCACGAACAACCCGAAGCACTGCGCCGCGCCTTTGGTCATGGCGGAAGGTTCCTTCCCGATTTTGGAACCACCAAATTAGGAGGTCTGAACTTAGAAAGCCGTGACCTTCTCGATATTAAACGTGTTGTCTTTATAGCCATGGGCAGTGCCTTGTACGCTTCACAAGTGGGTGCCTACCTGTTGGAAAGTGTGGCACGAATTCCCGCTTCTGCCGAAGATGCCTCGGAGTTCCGCTACCGTAACCCCATTGTCGACAAGGATACTCTGTACTTCGCGGTCAGTCAGTCGGGTGAAACTGCTGACACGATTCAAGCGATTCAAGAGATTCAGCAACGGGGCGCTCGGGTTCTGGGTATTGTCAATGCAGTAGGCTCAACGATTGCCCGGCTTTGCAAAGGCGGTGTTTATATTCACGCTGGCCCTGAAATTTCTGTTACAAGTTCCAAGGCCTTTTTGGGACAAATCGGCATTATGGCGCTTCTCACCCTGCTTTTGGGACGGATGCGCATCCTCAGCTTGGCCCGAGGCAAAGAGCTGTTAAAAAACCTTGAGGACCTTCCGTGCAAGATTGACACCGTCTTGACTCAAGCGACCCAGATTCACCAGTTGGCGCGCAAGTACCTTAACCATACCAACTTTTTGTTCATGGGACGGGGCATTCAATACCCCATCGCCCTCGAAGGGGCACTGAAACTCAAAGAAATCAGCTATCGACATGCCGAAGGCTTTTCGTCAGGAGGTTTAAAGCACGGGCCCTTGGCCCTTGTCGGTCCCGAGACGCCGAGTATCTTTTTACTGACGGAGGGCGATTCCTTCGAAAAAGTTTTAAGCAATATCCAAGAGGTTAAAGCCCGCGAAGGTCAGGTCATTACCATAACCAACAGCAATGACCCCCGCGTAGCGGCCATTTCGAACGATGTGATTTTAGTTCCCCACACCGAGGAATTGTTGGCCCCCTTCTTGACCTTGATTCCTCTCCAGATGTTCGCCTACTATACGGCGGTCGAGCTGGGTGTCGACGTGGACAGACCCCGCAACCTGGCCAAATCAGTAACAACCGAATAACTTTCTGGCTTGTACCAAGCCAAAAGGGCGCCCTGAGGCGCCCTTTTTTTAGCCCCAGCTCACACTGACCGACATTCCATTTTCAGGCGGTGTCAGCGAAAGAACCTTTTCAACCAAAGGAACCAATGGACTATCGTCGGCAAGGTCATACCGGTTCAGCCACTTCCAACTGTACTTGGTTTTCCCCGACAAGCTGCCTGAAACCGCGCCGGTGTTGTTTAGCACAACCACCGCCCCTTGAAACTGCAAATCTGCCGTTCCGCTCGGTAGCGGCCCCGTGACGCTGAGGGAACACACCCATTGGTCAGGGCTTCCCGTGGGAGCGTCAAAGTCTTTGTATCCATTGAAAAGTGTCACCGACTTCAGGCGAGGCCGCTCGGTCGTTGCACCGGTCAGGCACATCCCTACATACGGGTTGCCTGTGGTTCCTTGGGCGTCAATTTTAGCCACCGCTCCCTGGGCCAGGGTGGCTGGAGCCGACCAGGAAAAATCCACCGGAAAGAGAGTGATGGGCACCGAAGTTGTACTCCCGGTGGTGACGGTAACTAGGTCTTTGGCATAACCAGAACCCAACAATTGAGTCACCGTCGAGGTTGACGATTTTCGGTAGCCCGCCAAAACCAAAACCCGGTAATTGCCCGGAAGAATATCCAGGAACAACGGGGCCGATGGGTCTAGCGCCATAGTTTTCAACACCGTTCCGTCAGTTACCACCAGCTCGTAGGTGTTGGCTAGGTCTTGACTAAGACTGGTCGGAAGGGTTGCTCGCGACGAAGGGCTGTCAACTGTGACGCTGAGCCGCCCTAAACCTCCCGTCGGATGGCTAACGGTCTGCTCCGAGTGATTAACCGGGGGGACACAGGCCACCGCCATTGCGATCACCACGGCTACGAGAGCCCCCCACCAAAAGATCAAGAATGAAGTTTTCATCATTCACCTCCAGCTCTTTGTCACAGGGCCCTGGCACAACCAGCTTCAACAAAAGCAGAGGTTTTTAGAGCACTCTTGCCAGAATACCCTTGAGGTAGGCCGATTCGGGCATACTGGTGCGCACCGGGTGGCAAGGAGCCTGCCAAAGGTGTCGCACGATTTGGACTGTTCGTCCGGCATCTTTCGCGGCGTAGGCGATCACTTCTTCGAAGGTTGCCGGGTCAACAGCACCACTACACGAAAAACTGGCCAACCAGCCCCCTTCTTCGACCAGGGCTAGAGCCTGAAGATTGAGGTCCTTGTACCCTCGTAAAGCCCGCGGTAACGATTCGCGCGTGGGGGCCAGCTTGGGAGGGTCTAACACGACCAAACCAAACTTTTCGTGGTCTTTTTTTAAAGTCCGTAACGTCGTAAAGGCGTCGCCTTCGACACAGCGTTCCACCGAGAAACCGTTGAGTTCGACGTTGTGCTGAGCCATTGCCAGGGCTTCTTGACTGGCATCTAAAAGGACCGCCGACGAAGCTCCGGCACGCAGGGCATGCACAGCAAAGCCACCGGTATAACAAAACGCATCGAGAACACGCTTACCCGAGGCAACTTGGGCGACTGCCAAGCGGTTATCACGTTGATCACTGTAAAAGCCTGTTTTTTGGGCTCCCCACTCGACCTCAAACCACGCCCCTGCCTCTTGAAGGCGAATCCGCTGGGGGGGAGCTTCACCCCATAGAACTCCGTAGGCGTCTTCAAGGCCTTCCATCCGGCGACCATCACCATCAGATTTTTCTACGATCCCTTTGATAAAGGGGAGTTTTCGTGCCAGGAGCGCGGTCCAGAAGGCTTTTTGACGCTCAGCCCCGGAGGTAAGAAACTGCAAGACCAGCCAGTCCCCGATTTGGTCGACAATCAGCCCGGGTAACCCATCCGCCTCGGCAAAGGCCAGACGCAGAGCTTGGGTAGAGCCTCTCCACGGTGAGCGTAAAGCTAGGGCTTCTTCCCAACGCTGCTCGTACCAGGCCTCATCGACGCGCACGGCTTCGCGCCATTCCATCAGGCGCAGACGGATTTTCGAGGCAGGGTTATACTGCCCCCAGGCAACAAACTTTCGGTCTGCAGTTTGAACCTCAACCACTTCACCAGGTTGGGGGTTGCCAACGACCTGAGCGACGGCCCCCGAAAAAACCCAAGGGTGACGGTTTAAGGCGAGTTTTTCTCGCCCGGCTTTTAAAATTACTAACGACATAGCGGAATCTTAGCATATAATGGCTTCGGAGACAGCGATGGAAGATGTTGATTGGAGTTTTGATGATCCTGTGCCCGAAACCGGGCTCTTTGTTGAAAATCAAGTCGGGAGTGTCAGTCTGACGGCAGAACCTGTCCACGCCGATAGTCCTTGGGGTTGGGTAGCCGACCAGCTCAAAGCGAACTCAGAATTATTTGCCCTCCCGGTAGAAC
>JAJXVP010000074.1 GCA_021782055.1 bacterium
AGCACCGAGGCCTCTTTTAAAGCCTCGGAAAGGTCTTGCGCTGATCCCCAAGCGGGAAAAAGCACGAACAAGAAAAGGATTAGGAGCGTCGGTCGCGAAAAACTTTGTAGATCGTCCATATTCCTGCTGCGATCAAGCCGACTCCGCTGACATCTAACAGGATCTTTGCAAGCCCGCCTACCAAAGGAAGGGGCGACACTGCGACAAGTAAACCTGCGGCCATGCCCACTAAACCGGTTAGCACACTGTTAGGCTTTTGGAACAACCTCCAGCCACCCCACAGGACCAAAATTCCTGCCGCTATCGTTGAAAAGGGATAAAAGGGGAGCGCATGAATAATACCAGCCATGGCAAACACACCAATTCCCCCGAGCACACCACCAACTCCCAGAGCCAACTTACCCCGATTCTCTTTTTTCATGAGATCGCTCATAGCACCTCCTCGGTTTAGTGACGGAAACTCCGTTGTCCCGTAAAGACCATCGCGGCACCGGCTTCGTTACAAGCCTGAATCACTTCAAAGTCCCTTACCGAACCTCCGGGTTGGACCACGGCGGTAACTCCTTCGCGAAGTCCCACCTCGATGCCATCCCGAAACGGAAAAAATGCATCAGACACCATGATAGAGCCGGGCAATCCGCCACGATTTTTCTGCACCTCAGAATCAATTTCGGTCTTTTGGGCAGGATCAGTCAAGTTATTGTAAGGGATCTGCCAGCGTTCCCATGAAAGACGATCGGCCAGCTTGCGGTAAGCTTTATCCCGAGCAATCTCGGCAACACCGACCCGGTCTTGTTCGCCGGTTCCTATACCCACAGTAACTCCATCTTTGACGTACAACACCGAATTGCTGGTGACCCCGGCCTCAACTAGCCAACCAAAGCAGATATCCTGCCACTCCGCCTCGGTGGGTTGGCGCATGACCTTAAAATCTTGTCCTTTATATTGTGTCTGGGCTTCAAAAAAATCCCCCGGCGTACGTGCCCTAGGAACAAACGACCACTGAGTGACAAAACCCCCATCCATCAAGGATCGCATATCCAGAACTCGTTCACCGGCGAACCCTGCCAGTTGATCCATTCGAGGAATCTCGAGGACACGGATATTCGGCTTAGACTGAAACGACTCAACCACCCCAGGAGCAAACGAAGGCGCGGCCACGACTTCTACATAACTTTCAAGAACCTGTGCTGCCGTCTCGGCATCAAGTTCTCGGTTCACCACGACACAACCGCCAAAAGCTGCCACACGATCGGCAAAATAGGCTTTGTGGTAGGCCTCAAAAAGAGTGCTTCCCATGGCGACACCGCAGGGATTGTTGTGCTTGATGATCACAGCGCAGGGACGATCCATCAGATACCGTAAGATATTCAACCCCGAATCCACGTCGGTGAGGTTTGTCTTTCCCGGGTGCTTTCCGCTTTGCCGCAACTCCACATCCGAGACCAACCAGCGGCCAGGCTGGAGACAACGCACACCACCTAACGCTAAGCCACCGTCAACTAAACGGTATAGGGCCGCTTCTTGGTCAGGGTTTTCACCGTACCGCAAGCCTTTTTTTTCGCCATCAACCACCCACTCAACTTTTTCAAAGCTCAGGGTCTGACGCTGGGTATCATCAGAAAAGGTGATTTCCATCTTCTTAGGAAAAAAATCTTCTAAAATCGTTTTGTAAGCCGAGCGAAAATCTTTCATCGGACAAAGCTCCTTAGCGGTTTTGAAATTGATAGAGATCCGAGAGAACGGTGGCATCGTTTTCCAGCCATCGGGCAATTCCCTCGTCATAGCTGGCCGTATGCCGAAAGGCTTTTTTGGCTTGTGCTAAACGGAACTCAAGGCTCACAGCCCCCTGTCCCTGCTCCACCTGAGTTAAGACCGAAGAATAATCTGACGGCTGACAAACAGGAAGCACCCGAAGAAAATTCTTGGCCGCAGCACGGAGCATACAGGGCCCACCAATATCAATATGGGAACGAGCGGCCTCTAAGGTGACGGCCGGATCAGCAGTTACTTGACCAAAGGGGTACAGGTTGACAACGACGAGATCTAGAGGTACCGACTGCGTGCGTTCCAGGTCTTGCTGATGACTGGGATTGTACGTCTCGCTCAAAAGGCCCAGGTAGACACGAAAATCGAGGGTTTTTACTAAGCCCCCTTGCATTTCGGGCTGGCCGGTATAATCCGAGATCGCCACTAAACGCCCTTGAGGAGCAAGGGTCTTGAGCAAATCGTAGGTTCCCCCGGTGGAATACACGGTCAGAGAGGGGATCAGCTTCCACAGATTTTTCATAAACGGTTCAAGACCTGTCTTATCAGCAACACTAATCAAGGCCCGACGCAACGGCACCCCATTATCGACCTGAGTCACACGATTGATCATTTTACGTCCTCTTATTGAGCTTCAGATTTCGCCAAAAGGGTTCGGACATCTTTGTAATCACCATGAATGTCTAGAACCTTTCGCCAACATTGCTCAGATTTTTCAAATTGCTTTTCGTTATGATAGACAATCCCAAGATAGTAAAAGCTTTTATAGGCTTTGGGTTCAATTTCGATGGACCGTTCTAAATACCGAATTGCCTTTTCATTATCATTTAAGAAACAGCAGGTTTGCCCAGCCAAGTAAAACAGTTCGCTGTCGCGGACATCGGAGGTGATTAGCTTTTCAAACTCTTGCAAGGCCACGGGGAACTTTCTTTCAAGAAAAGCCCGTTTACCGTTTCGTAACGGATCAGAGGCATCGCCCGACGGCCTTTCAGACGAAAAGAAGTCAAAAACCACGAGCGTACGGTCGTCATTAGGCGAATTGGTACCATAAAACTGATCGACTGTGCGTACTAGCTCTTCGACTGTCTCTCGGGCAGTTTTTCCGCCTTGCGCCAGCATAAACTTCTGCAAACGCTCAGTTCCGAAAAACTCACCTTGATCAGAGCGGGCTTCGGTAATCCCGTCAGTATACAAAATCACCTTGGTGTCAGGTTCGAGCTGATAAGACATCGCTGTGTAGGTGGCGTCCGCAAAAACTCCCAAAATCGTGCCTTCACAGCCTTCACCCAAGCGCTGAACAGCGCCTTGGCCCTTAACCACGCCAATCGCTGCATCGTGTCCAGCCAACGAGACAGTAAACTTTCGTGCGGACAGATCTAGAACGCCGTAACACGCTGTTAAATAGAACCCCGTGTCCATAATAATCGCGGCCATGTCGCGGTTAACATTTTGAAGGACCTTCTCGGGTTCCCAGTGTCGTTTGGTATAGTACTCAAAGTACGCTTTCACCATGGTGGTGATCAACGACGAAGGAACGCCATGACCAGAGACGTCGGCTATGAGAATACCAATGAGGTTGTCATCAAGGTGAAAGTAATCAAAATAGTCACCGCCGAGTTCTTCGGAGGGTAGCGAAACTCCCCACAAATCTAACCCCGGCATACGGGGAAACACCTTGGGGATGATGGCCTTTTGCACACTTTTGGCGATTTCGAGCTCACGAGTCATCTTAGATTTGTACTCTTCTAAGATGGTATTTTGCTCGTTGATTTTTTTCATAGCCGCATCCAGGGCATTGGTTACCTGAATAAAATTGTCAAAGCTGGATTCGATGACCTTTTCGAAAGCTTTGCGGTTGGTAACATCCTGAATAATCAACGAGATATAAGTTTGGTTAGAGTCTTGGACGCGACTACCGGCCATGTGCACGGAGACCTTATCGCCTGACGCATTGCTCATGGTAACATCGAGGTCGTCGAAACTTTCTTGCAAAGCCGAAAGACTCTTTTCACGAACCCGTGCACAAACCTCTTTCACCGGGAAAAGAAGCTCGTAAACCCCATCGTTGAGCAACAGGTTTTCGGGATACCCCGAAATCCGCTGAAACGTATGATTGACGTAAACAGGTAGACCCTCACGGTCAAGCAAAACAAAACCCACAGGAATCTGGTCGTACAGAGCCACTAAGCTCGCGGAATCTAGCGCCATTTGTTATCCTCGAGGGGGAAACGGAATCGAGTGCCGACGGCACGCTGAATACACAGTATTATACATGAGCATCGTGATTGTCATAGGGCCAACTCCGCCTGGAACCGGGGTGATGTACGAGGCTAAAGGCGCTACAGCGTCATAATCGACATCACCAGCCAGGCGAAAGCCCTTGACCTTGGTGGCATCGTCGACACGGCTTACTCCAACATCAATGACACAGGCCCCAGGTTTGACCATTTCGGCAGTAATTGTCCCTGGGTGTCCAACAGCGGCGATAACAATATCCGCTCGGCGAACATGCGACGCTAAATCTTTTGTTTTCGTATGACAAACCGTGACCGTCGCATGGTAGGGGGCCTGCATCAGCATGACGGCCAGGGGCTTGCCAACGATGTTGCTTCGTCCCACGATAACCACTTCAGCCCCTTTTAAAGGAACTTGGGCTTTTTCTAAGAGTTTAACGACCCCATAAGGGGTACAAGGTAAAAAGGTTGGTTCCCCTAATAGCATTTTACCCAAAGAAACCGGGTGAAAGCCATCAACATCTTTATCGGCATCAATGGTACGTAGGACACGTTGAGCATCAATATGGGAGGGAAGAGGCAATTGAACCAAAATTCCGTCAACATCACTTCGCTGGTTCAAGGAAGCGATCAAACGAAGCAAAGCGTCTTCGGTCGTATCAGCAGGCAGACGGTGATCAAAGGAATTCATTCCCAGCTCTTGGCAGGCTTTTTCTTTGCCTAAGACGTACGAAGCGCTGGCGGGATCCTCGCCAACAAGGACAACAGCTAGACCGGGAACAACCCCATGCGGCTTAAGATCCTTGACCAGGACGGATAAGTCGTGGCGAAGCTCCTCTGCAAGTTCTTTTCCATTCAAAACCACAGCGGGCATGTAACTTTCTACCTCTTTCTGGCTTTCAGTTATACAGTATTTTAGAGCCTCTGGAAAGCCAAACCTGGGGTGAACTTGATTTTTTCAAAAAAAAAGACACAATAGGTGGTCACAAAGCGCGAGGTTGCCATTGAAGAAGCTGAGATTGGTTTTTGTTCTGTTCATTCTATTTATTGCCGGGGGCGTAACGTCCCTTTTTGCACAGGCTGAAGTTCTGACCTACGATCACCGCGTCCCGGGCGACCGGTCAATGACCATTGACCTAGGGCCTACTTTTCCCCTCTTTATTCAGGATTTTTCTGGCAACTTTGGGCCAACCAACCTATCGTTAGGGGCCAACATCGGGCTGGATATTCAGTTTTATCTGACCAACAACTTCAAATTGGGTGGCGAGCTCAAGGGTTTTGCCGCCGGTGACCCCAACAATAACCTGTTGTTTATGGTTCCTATTACGGTCAAAGCCGATTACGAGTTTGATTTCTTCCCCTTTACCATCCCTGTCGGTCTGGGGGCTGGCATCTGCTTCAACAATTACCTAGCAAGCACCAACATCAACCCGGTCTTGTCTCCTACAACGGGATTCTATTGGAACGCGAACACCAGCTGGAGCTTTGGGGTCAACTTGGCGTATTGGATGATCTTTGATTTGTATTCTGGTAACCCCATCCCCACCTCGCAAGACCGTATCGGGAACTTCCTCGAATCGAATCTTGCCGCAGTTTATCACTTTTAGGAGCAATTTGTGCGCAAGACTTTCTCGGCATTGAATACGGGCAGATTACAACGGTGGGGCCGCCATCTAGCCTTGGGGCTGACCTTGGGTCTAGTCACATTGCTGTCGTCATGCACGTATGGCGCCAACGGCATCTTTTACAGTTTGGAACACGTCACAAAAATAGCCAACGGCAACGGCTTTGGTTCAAACAGCAAATACATCTCGATCAATTCGGTGGTAGAATACCCGGTTTCGGGTACCAGCTATTATCTTGCTACCGGCGGTGCCGACTTATTTTGGGAAAAACCCGGCTCAGACCTTTGGCAAAACGTGGGTACCCTACCCGGTGTCCATGTTGCCAGCGTGGGGGAACTCCCCGGCGTCGGTAACTCCAATGCGCCCTCTGGTGCCACGCCCACACTGTATGCCGTTTCGGGTGACGACAATGGTAATAGTGCCCTGTATTACACTCAGGGAGATTTTCACTCAGGATCCTGGCAAAAAATTTCGTTTCCTGCGGGGCTAACCCCGGTCAACCTCGTTCCTGTTCTCGACTGGAACGCTCACTTTCCTGTGGCCTACCTCGTAAACACCCAAAACTCTACCTTGGATTATCAAAATGTCTTTCTGCTGACCCCTTCGAACCCCACAACCCTGACTCAACCCTCACCTACCCAGGGCTACTCGTTGGTCACCAACAACGCCACTCGGTTTTATGACACCAACCTGGGTGAAAGCTCACCAACTTTGGGGTCACCAGTTATCGCCGCAAGCGTGGATGGGTCGAGTTTAACCTCGGCGACTACCCTGTACGTTCTTAACACTGGTTTTCTTTGGACAGCCTCGCTCTCGGGCGGTAGTCTTGCTTCATCGGCACCGTTTTATCTTGTTAGTGGCCTACCTGGGGGCAACGGTCCCTACGGGGCTATGGCCTATATTGCTGCCCCTGAAGCTAGTTTGACGAGCTCGGGGGTTCTACTTGGTTCATCCGACAATTCTTTGAACGGGGGCAACCTTTGGCAAGGAACAGTCTCTGGTACCGGTACCGCTGGTGCGACCTGGACAACGCTCAACCAGCTTGCCAGCAATGCCCGCAACAGCTATTCCTACATTTTTGACTTTAATACGATTGCCTACAAGAACAATAAAACACTCTTTATTGGCTCAGTACGCTCTGGCATGGGGCAGATTTATGGCGGCACCTTCGCGGGGCCCCCCAACTCTAACACCGTCGATACTAACAGCTGGGCGTCCTCGTTGCTCGAGCAATATGGCATTCAAAGCTTCTTTTTAGGCAGTGACGGCGAGTACTTCTTGGGAACGTACGGCTTTGGGCTCTGGGTTCAAGCCAGCGACAATACCTTCAGTTTGCAATAAGCCTCTAGGTTTTCTCGCTTTTTGCTTGCGTCCAAAGGCCCTGGTTCTCGGCCCAGGCCGCCGTTAAGCTCGCTACTGATTCCAGAAAGACGGGCCGAGGAATCTCTTCGGCCCCAAAGCTTGCCAGGTAGTCGGTGTAGACTTGGCAATCAATCAGCTGAACCGCAAACTGGCTTGTTAAAAGCTCAACCGTTTGGACAAAGCCAACTTTTGAGGCATTCGAGCGGTGTGAAAACATCGACTCCCCAAAGAAAAGTTGGCCTAAAAGTTCGCCAAAAAGCCCACCTACCAACTGCCTTTGATCATTCTCTTCGACCCAAACTTCGGTGCTGTGTGAAAAGCCCAAGCGGTGAAGCTCAAGGTAACCTTGCACCACATCTTCGGTAATCCAGGTGCCGTCTTGTCCGGGGCGCTTTGTCCCAGCGCAAGAGCGAATCACCTGCTCGTAGGCCGTATCAAAGGTCACCACGTACGGGTTCTTTTTTAGGGTTTTTCGTAGCGTGTTGCCAAGATGAAGCTTGGTAGGAAAAAGCACAAACCGTGGATCCGGATTCCACCAAAGCAACGGCTCCCCTTCGGAATACCAGGGAAAACAACCTTGGCGGTAAGCTGATAAGAGCATGCCTGGCGAAAGGTTACCCCCCGAAACAACCACTGAACTTCGTGGCTTTGGCTTAGGAAAGGTAAACCATTCGTCCCAGGCAAAATACGGAAAGTCCGGGTCAGGCCCCAAGCCCATCACCCGAAGAGGCCTGCGGGTGAATCACCAGCTGACCGTTTTCAACAACTAGCTGAGCCACACCGCCCTTTTCAAGCTCACCAAACAGAACGGCATCGACAAACCAAGCCTTGACGTGCTCTTCGACGGTACGGGCGATGTTACGAGCCCCAAATTCCTCCGAATAGCCTTTTTCGGCCAGCCAGGCCACCGCTTGTGGAGTCGGATCAAGCACAACCTTCTTGTCTGCAAGAAGAGTTTGAAACTCGGCCAGCTCTTTACGGACAATATTTTCTACGACCTCGGTGGGCAGACGGCCAAAGACAACTACCTTGTCCAGACGGTTGCGGAACTCGGGTGCAAAGGTCTTTTCGACCGCACGCTGAATCTCGGTACCTGGAACAATGCGGCTTTCAAACCCGATCAGACTGCGCCCGACATCACGAGCCCCGGCGTTTGAGGTCATGATCAAGATTACATTGCGAAAATCGGCTTTTCTGCCCTGATTATCTGTCAAGGTGGCATAGTCCATAATCTGCAACAAAATATTAAAGATATCGGTGTGGGCTTTTTCAATTTCATCGAGCAACACTACACAATGAGGAGTCTTTCGCACGGCATCGGTGAGCTGACCGCCTTCGTCGTAGCCCACGTAACCGGGGGGAGAGCCTATCAACCGGCTTACAGTGTGCTTTTCTTGGTATTCGCTCATATCGAAGCGGTGTACCGTTAACCCCAACTCATTAGCCAAAGAACGGGCAAGTTCGGTTTTTCCCACCCCTGTCGGGCCCACAAATAAAAAGCTAGCAACGGGCTTGCCGGGTTTCTTGAAACCAGCTCGGGAACGTTTTATCGCGTTCACCACATCGGCTACAGCCGCGTCTTGGCCAAAAATCTGTTCTTTTAAGCGACCTAGAAGGTTCGACAGGCGGTCTTTTTCGTTGGTAGTAACAGATTTTTCAGGAATTCGGGCCATTCGTGCCAAAACCTTTTCGATTTCGACAGGAGTTACCGGTTTAAAATCCTCTGATTCCCAGACGGGGTATAAAAAGTTGGCCACCCACGCCCCGGCTTCATCGATCACATCAATCGCCTTGTCGGGAAGGTGTCTCTCGTTGAGAAACTGATGAGAGAGGTCTACTGCGCTTTCTAAGGCTTCGTCTGAGTAGTGCACCTTGTGAAATTCTTCATACTTAGGCCGCAGACCTTTCAAGATCTCGACAGCTTCGGCCGGGGTTGGCTCACCGACGTCAATCTTTTGAAACCGCCGGGACAAAGCGCGGTCGCGTTCAAAGTATTTTTTGTATTCATCAAAGGTAGTCGAGCCAATACAGTGTAGCTTGCCCGAGGCCAGCGCTGGCTTAAGAAGGTTAGAAGCGTCCATTGAGCCACCTGAAACTGCTCCAGCCCCTACTATCGTGTGGATCTCGTCAATAAACAGAATGATTTTGTCCCGTGCCAACAGCTCGTCAATGACCTTTTTTAGCCGTTCTTCAAAGTCACCCCGGTACCGAGTACCGGCAATTAGGGCCCCCATGTCTAGCGAGTACAAGGTAAAATCTTTGAGCGCCGGGGGAACCTCACCTGCCACGATCCGTTGGGCTAAACCCTCTGTTACCGCCGTTTTTCCCACACCGGGGTCACCAACATGAATAGGGTTGTTCTTGAGCCGTCGGCACAGAACTTGAATCGTCCGCTCTAAAATGTCCGCTCTACCAATCAGAGGCTCAAGTTTGCCTTGGCGTGCCGACTCGGTTAAGTCGGTTGTAAACTGCTCTAAAAAGGTTTTCTTTTTTTTGCCAGGTTTTGTCTCGCCCGCGAAGGCTTCGTCTTGAGCTAACGAATCGGCCATTTCAGGATCCTCTTCGTCTTGGTCTTCAGGCAAGCCATGCGACAACACTTCGAGCAAAGCCAACTTTTGCACCCCGCACGAACGCAGGGCAAATGAGGCATAGCTATCTTTTTCGTCGAGCATGGACACCAAAATATCGCCGGTTTCCACATCGTCTTTCTGAGCCGACACCGAGTGCATGATGGCGCGCTCAATAACGGTCTGAAAACCCACCGATTGAACCGGCTCGGCTCCTTCAGCCATAGGAATTTCTTTGTCTATGTAAGTTTCGACCAGACCTTTTAATTCACGAATATCTGTCCCCACCGCCTTTAAAAGGCGAATTTGCGCTTCAAATTGTAACGACGCCAGCAAAAGGTGCTCGGGGGTGAGAAATTCATGTTGTTTGGCTTTAGCTTCTTCAAAGGCCAAATTAAAAACAGCTTGCAATTCATGAGAAATTTTCATATAGGCTCCACAGTGCATTTCAGGGGATACTCGTTTTCTTTGGCGAGCTTTTCAGTAAGCATCGCTTTCGTACGGGCTACGTCGTACGCGTAATTCCCCACGCTGCCTTTCCCCTGGCGGTGCACTTCCATCATCTTCTTTTGAGCGGCAGTTTCTGACAGCTGAAACACCGTCATCAGGACGTACACAACAAATTCACGGGTCGTGAAATGGTCGTTGTGAAGCATACAGGTATACCGTGGGGGTTCCTGAACAGCCTTTTTAGACCGTGTCATCAGATCCGTGTCGAAGTTCTGTGCTAATCCCATACTAGAAATATACTGAGTTTCCCGACGAAAAAAAACGGTTGAGTATCCAATCTTTGTAAGGTCGCAGGGGCGTCGCCAACAGACTTTCATCGAGAATCACACTTCCCCCTCGAAAAAGGAACTTCATTAAGTAAAAAGAGGCTGCTGTTGACGCGTAAGTATCTTCTGCCCAACTTTCGACCTCTGACCAGAGCCAGACTTTTTTGGTAACCCAAAAGAAGACCGTGATCCCCTGTTCGGTAATTTGGTATTGACGGGGTGTACGCCACAGCAAGCGAAATAAGGGGAACACCAGAAAAAAAAGCGTAAAGTATTGAGCATTCAAGGGAACCAAGGCCCAGGCAGCCCCGGCTATTCCCCCCATAAAGAGCACATAAAAAACACTAGGAACCAACGACGCTCTCAACCCTAGCGATAAGTTCTGACCGTTTTCTTGCGGAGAAGGAAGCAAGTCGGGACGCGCTTTTCGTAAACGGTCCAGCAGAAACTCGCAACCCGACAGCTGATGGGGAAGCACCAAGGTTTGTTCAGGGGTCACTAGCAACGAACGTCGCCAACAGGGAACCGATTTTAGTTCGACAAGTGCGCTTACGACGAGACTGTGCCAGCGTCCCCAGGTTTTCCAGCGCAACTCTAAACCCTGTGACTCGGTAACAAGGTAAAATTTTTTCAGAGATTTCACCGCCGAGATTAAAAAGCCCACCACTGACACCAAGCCTAGGGCCACAAGCCACGACCAGGGCCACGGCTTGATAGCTGCGGCATACCAGGCCCCGACACCGGCAACAGCGCACAGAAGGGCTGAAAGAAGATGAAAAACCAGTTCTGTTCGACTCCGCTGAAAGACCAACGAGCCCGATTCGTCGAAGGAAAGATTGCTAAGCGCCACGTGTTGAAGTATAATAAACTCGATAGATTTCATACCAGGGGGAATCACCGTGAAGACGAAGGTCATCATGCTCGTCA
>JAJXVP010000075.1 GCA_021782055.1 bacterium
CGTGTCCACATGGCTTCCATCAAAAAAACCTTTTGAGATCGAGCCAAAGATACCATCGCCCGGGCTTGAACGGCGTTCATCGCAAAAGGCTTCTCTACTAAAACAGATTTGCCTGCAGAAAGTGCCAACATGGTATGCGGATAATGCCAGGGGTGCGGGGTGGCCACATAAATCACGTCAACTTCGGGGGAGTGAACTAAATCCTCGTAGCGGGAAAAAGAAAGAGGAAGGCGAAAGCGCTCAGCAAAGCGTTGTGCGGAAGCCTGTGAGCGTGAGCCAACCGCCGTGATGTGAAAACCAGCCAAACGCTGACTATCTTCGACAAACTTTTCGGCGATTCCGCCAGTGCCCAAAACTCCCCAGCGCGGGGGTGAAAGAGTTTCCATGCCTTCATCTTACCACAGGTCAGAAATATTTCTTAACTTTTTGTAACTTTTTGCTTGCGCCCTAGGTAAGGTCATGATATCGTTAATTTGTTAACAAAAAAAAGACCCCCAACGGGTAAGGAGTCCAAGCCACCCCGCTGAAGGTCAGAGAGAACACAGCGTAACAGAGCCCCGCCTGGGGCTCTTTTTTTTTACTTGGCCGCTGCCAACATTGCCTTCACGTCAATCTTACCATTGTGACCGCCGAAACCGTCATCGACACTCACAGGGGCAAAAGCGTCTTCGGTCCAGTTGCCGTTCACCATATACTTGTAAATAATGGTAGCATCGGGTTTCACAAGGAAGCTGATGACATGAACCGGGTGGCCATTGGCAGCCATAACCTTGTCTAACTGCAGGCCAAGCTCAGGCTTCCAACTTTCGTAGTAGCCCATCAGCTGAATTTCAGCGGCAGGTACGCGGGTCATCCAGGTCACAATGGCGTCGCCATCGCTGTTCTTTGTAACTGTGACACCGGGTTTATCCGGGACAGGAGCCCCCTTGACAATTCCCAACACACCAACAGCCTTAGCTGATTCAGCGATGGTTGCCGGCAAGGGAAGAATCTGAATACCGCCAGAACTTGCAGTAGCGGCAGGTGCGGCAGCCGAAGCGGCCGGAGCAGAACCAGTAGTCGCGCATCCGGTAACTAGTGCGCCCGCGGCCAGAAGCCACAGAAGGGATTTCTTCATGAACAACTCCTTCGTATCCGTCCTAGACGGACCGGTTAGTATTTGACTCGCTCGAAAAACACCGAGGAGCCCCGGTAGAACGATTCGCTGAAATCGGTCTACCGGGTCTCCCCGAAAGGAACCCGGAAGGCCTGCCGAAGCAGGCCTTAACTTAGCTTAGAACCAAGTTTCGAACTGGAAGCCGAAGCGGCTTTCGCTCGAAGCACTGTTGTTGTTGTCAGCGTGGAAGCTATTGGTTGTGCTACCGTTCAGATAAACGTCACCGCCAACAAAGGTGTAGAACATGCGGAGCTGAGGGCGACCCCAGAAGCCAGAGTTCAACGACAGGGTGGGAGCCAAAGTAACCTTGTAGTAGTCAGCAGTGGTCTTGGTGCCATTGCCTTGATAATAGGTTACAGAGTTGGTACCGAAGGTGTGGCTGTAACCACCTTCCAGCTGGAGGGACAGGTTCTTGGTGAACTTGTACACAGGGCGGAGGGTGATGCCGAGTTTGCCGGCCTGATCTTCACCAGAAACACCAGAATTGGCAGTGGTGTACACGATGGCGGGCATGAAGTCTACATTCGGGAGAATGTTGTTAGCTTCGCCGAACACGATGAAGCGCAAAGCCATAGCGTTCTTGTTGGCCGCGGCGCCGGTGTAAGCGTGTCCCAGGTTCCAGTCGGTACCGTCGTTAGCAAAGCCTAACTGAACAGCAGCTTTCGAGAAGCCATCAGCAATACCAAAGAACTTGGGGAAGGGGTAAACAGCGGCAAACTGATAACCGTAGTCGGTTTGAAGGGAGTTTCCACCTGAAACACCGTACTGGTAGGAAATCGCTGCCTCCAACTCCATACTGCTCAGAGCGTCGATTCCTGAAGTCAGGAACGGTCGAACACGGAGGTCAGTGTTGAAGGGAAGGTAGTTTTCGCCGTTAGCAGCGGCTGCAGCACCAGTTGATTCCACCGACAAGTCTACCATTCCATTGAAAGCATTGGTCACACCAATACCTTCGCCGGAGAAGTCACGCCAGAAAAAGTCCATAATATGGATGTCATCACGACCGATGTACTTTTCACCGATCCAGTAGACAGCCTTAGGATCCCAGGAGAACCCACCCATTTCAACGTAGGCTTGGCGCATCAGAATATCACCAACACCACCATTTCCGTAGGAACCGGGATAGTTGTTGAAAGCACCGGTGCCATTGAAACCGTTCGAATTGATGACGAGCATCACATGGTACTTGGCCCAAGAACCGTCAGAAGCTGTTTCGCTATCGACCAACTCTGATTCCAGATAGTTCTGGTTACCTTCGTTGCCGAGGCGTCCAATCCAGTGTTCGTCAACCTGGCCACCGGTTGTGTAAAGCCCAGGCGCAAACATTTCGCCTGAACGAGCATAGCCGTGGAACTCGAACGTACCGGCGAACAAGGGCTGTGACCCGAAAGCCATCAACGCCAAGGCACCCGCTACGAGACCACCTTTTACGGTCCCTCTGAAGGTTTTCTTCATCGAAACCCTCCTTTGTGAAATTATCTCGCCTGCCATTCTCAGTCCGCAACCCAGTGTTAAGCAGGGTCACAAGACACCAGAACTAGCTAGGCTAATTGCCAACGTGTGCAATTACCTTAAGTTAAACACCACCCTTGCGGTCTGTCAACTGGTTTTTGTAACCGAATTTCATCAAGATGGTTTTTGTGACTTCAAATTCGAAACGTTTGCATTTTTTCTTGACAGGGCCCCCTCAAGGGTGTAAGGCATTAAAGGAAGCAAATCAGAATTTTTTCTGATTTTCAGTTTTTTCTATAAAGGAGAAATCACCGTGTTGAAATTCCGTGTTAAGCGCGTGATACAAAAAGGACTTATTTTAGCCCTCTGCGCAACCTTGCCTTGGCTTGTGGGCAGTTGCTCTTCTGCCTCGGGTTCTAGTTCGAGTTCTAGCACAACCACCACCACAACAACCGCTCCTAACGATGCGGTTCCTAATGTTACATTAGGGCAAGTCTATGATTCAACGGGCACCCAGGTAACCTTCAATTTTTGGAATCCCTATGCTACCAACGTTAACGTTTGTTTTTACAGCAATTGGAATGACGCACTATCAGCCCCTGTAAAATCTATTCCGATGATTCAGAACAAAACGACGAATATTTGGACCTATGGTCCCGTTACGGTCAGTAGCTTACCGACGTCGTCGGCCGTTGGCAGCATTCCCCTATACGATTACCAAGTTTTTACCGGTAGTAGCAGTGTTTACACTGTTGACCCTTACACTCCCTCGATGGCGCAATGGGTCCATCAGGGAAGCAATACCATTGCCGGGGATAGTCAAGGCAAGGGCGCTGTTGTCAACTTAAATACCGCTTTGGCCAGTGTAGGGACAACCCCCTACTTTGACGGCAGTAAAATGGTTGCCCCCGATGGCACCACGCCTGCACCGTACACCTACACGTCTAATCGGGACGCCATTGTCTACGAAACCGACATCCGCGATTTTACGGTCGACCCGGCTCTTAACCTACCCGCCAACCACCCCTTTGGTACCTATGAGGCACTCATTGACATGCTACCGCATATCAAAAAGCTGGGCGTAACCCATATTCAAATCCTCAGCCCCCTAGAAAACTTCTACTATAACCAAACCCAGATTGGAACAAGAGAAATGGCCCCCGGCGAAACAACTGGCGCTAACTACAACTGGGGTTACGATCCTCAAAACTACTTTACACCCACAGGGATGTATTCGTCGGCTCCCAATGACCCACAAAAACGCCTTCAGGAGTTGTTGACCCTGATTAACGCCATTCACAATGCCGGCATGGGTGTCATTTTGGACGTAGTCTACAACCACACGGCCAACGACTCGATTCTAGGCAATGCTGTTAGTGGTTACTATTACCGCAACAGTTCTAACAATGGCGCCGGTAGTCACGACGTAAAATCTGAAGCCGAGTACACGCGCAACTTGATTGTCCAATCGATCATGCAATGGGTGAACGTCTATCATGTTGACGGCTTTCGTTTCGACCTCATGGGCGTTATTGATAACCAAACTATTCGGGATGCCTACCTGCAAGCCAAAGCCAGTGACCCGCATATTCTGTTCTTAGGCGAAGGCTGGAACGGCTATTATGCCGGAGACACCACGGACTACTTGGGGAATCCGCTTACTGGCTCCGATCAAAAACATGTAGGGTTCTTTAACGGACTTAACGTCAGTATGTTTTCGGACAGTTTTAGGCAGATTATGAAAAACGGCTACCCCAGTGATGGTTCACCGGCATTCATCACCGGTGCTGCTGAACCTTATGGTTACATGTTGAAAGATATTTCTGGAAACCCCAACGATGGCGGGAGCAATTCCGTTTGGGCCACCCTTTCGGGGGGAACTTTCTCGACAAACAACGTAGTTAACTACTTATCGGCACACGACAACCTGTGTCTTTATGACGTTGTTGCCGATGCCGACAACTTGGGTAAAACGGCCGCCGACTACAACACTGCGCTACAACGGATGGAGGTAGGCTACACCGTACTGATGACCAGTCAAGGGTTGGCTTTTATGCAAGCCGGAGACGAGATGTTCCGTACCAAAGAAGTTCCCGCAGGGACTAGCTCTAATACCAAGGTTGCTTCTAACGGACGAACCTTCTGCGATAACTCTTACAACGCCAGTGACGCTGTTAACCAGATTCTTTTCAGTGCTACCGAAACCTATCCCCAGACAACTGTTGCGGTTTCACCCTACACCAGCGATCCGATCACCGCAAACTTTACCAACTACGACACCAGCACCGTCGGCTACAAGCTTTATCACTATGTGCAAGGCCTCATTCAGATTCGCAAAAGCAGTGACGCCTTCCGTCTGCCGGATGCGGATATTTCAACAAACATTGCAGGTCTAGCCTCTGATCAGGGCACAGGGAACGTCAATTCTTTTGGTTATAGCTTAAAATCGTCAGACGGCGCCCACACCTTCTATGTCTTTGTTAACGCCGATTCTAACTCGCACAGCTTTACTCCGGGGGACCTGACCACAGGTACGGTTTTAGCTGATGGTGTTTCGGCAGGATTACCTGGAACTGCCGCGACCTCGTATGCGACCACAACGAATAACCTGACGGTAACCTCAAGTAAAGTTACCGTTGGCCCCTTAAGTGCCGCCATCATCGAAATGTAAAAAGTGAGCGACCGAGGCGCTTGTTGCCGCCTCTGACTGTTCAAGCTTTCCCCCGCGTGGTACACCTTGGGGGAAAGCTTTTTTTCTTAGGAGCCTACATGAAACTTTTGCGTTTACCACGTTTGCATACGCTTTTTCTAAGCCTTACGGCCCTCGTGCTTGCCGCTTGCGCTTCCGCCCCCAGTGGAACCGCCGCCCCGGCCCCCTCCGCTAAGGTCAGCGAACCACCTGTCCATTTATTGGGTGTCGCGAAAGACGAGCCGGGTTGGTGGAAGGCGGCCAAGGGTCCTGCTTACCAGGTACTCGTCTATTCGTTTGCCGATTCAAACGGTGACGGCTGGGGTGACCTCAAGGGTCTTACCCAACACCTCGACTATCTCAATGACGGCAAAGGTGCCCAAGGTCACAGTCTCAATGTATCGGTCATCTGGTTGTCGCCGATCTTCCCGGCCGATTCGTACCACGGGTATGATGTCGACAATTACTTTGCCATCGACCCCAAATGGGGAACCATGCAAGATTTTGAAAATCTTGTCGCCGCGGCCCACAAACGAGGGATCAAAGTCATTTTGGATATGCCTTTTAATCATACGGGCCGAGGCAACCCCTGGTTTCAATCGTTTGCCAACAACCCCAAAGGTCGCTATGGCAACTGGTATATTCAAAAGAATCCCAAGGTGACCTACGGCTATGGCGAGGGCGGGTGGAATACTACCTATGATGAAGATTCGAACCCCGTGGTGTACTATTCGTCGTTCTGGGCAGGAATGCCCGATTTGAACGCCTCAAACCCCCAGGTCATTCAAGAATACCATAAGATCCTCAAGTTCTGGTTAGAACGCGGCGTTGACGGCTTTCGTTTTGATGCCGCAAAGTTCATCTTTAATGCCGGAAAGTACCCCCGAGGTACCCCTACGGTAAAGTTGAACAATGAATTTTGGTCAAGCCTGCGCTCGTACGCTCGAACGATCAACCCCAACGTCTTCTTTCTTGGCGAAATTTACTCCTGGTCAGTTCCTGAACTGGCGGCTTATGCTGATAGTTTAGACAGCGACTTTGACTTTGCCGATGCTCACACGATGATCAACATCATCGGCGGTGGAAGTTTCAGCGGTTTGAATTCGATGGAAAAATCGAGCTTGGCGATCTTTGACCAACACCCTGGTTTCACTCCTTCGACGCTCCTGACCAATCACGATCAAGACCGGCTGATGAGCCAACTCATGGTACTAACCGGTCAGGACCCTGTCTTTAGTTTACAAATGAACAAATTTGCCGCCGCCGTTGAACAAACTCTCCCAGGCCTGCCATGGGTGTACTATGGTGAAGAACTCGGTATGATTGGCGCGCGGTACATGAACGATGATGTGGCCCGCCGTGATGACTTTATTTGGAATAACGATCGCGGGTCGCCCCCTAACCCCACCTGGGCTATTAGCAACGGACACGACGCCGTTGACCAAAACGACAACACGCCCTCGGTAGCAACTCAAAACAAAGACCCAAAATCCCTTTTGAATTTTTACCGGCGCTTATCCGATTTACGCGTGGCCAGCCCCGCTATTCAAGGGGGAACCTACCAGCCGATGACTTGGAATAACTTTACGGCCAACGAAATGTACGCCTATGAGCGGGTAGCCCCGACTCAAACCGTTCTCGTTGTTCATAACATGGACACTCACAGCCCGCGTTTGCCCCTGCCTGCCGGATTAAAACTGGTTCCGTTTTGGAACTCGGTTGAGGGTTTGTTGCCAGCTGGACAAAAGTCGATCAGCGGTCAATTAACAATTCCCGCTTCGCAAAGTACCGTCTGGGTAGTTGAAAAGTAGACCTTAAAAAAGCTAACCCAGACTTTGGGTTAGCTTTTTCTGTCTCGTGTCAAAACACTTTGAGCTTATATCTTGCCAGCTTTACGTCTATTTGTTGTCGCACTATAAGCACGTTCTCGTCACGTTATAGACTCAAACACAACAAGAAATAAGCACAAAATTTGAAACTGATATTAGCGTTTTCGGGGTTTGTTTTTGAAGCGGCTCATGTAAACCATAATCACTCGTAAACCCAAAAGTAGGGAATACGCAACCATGGCAACAGCCATCCCCCACTGGGGTACAACCCCGCCAAAGATGGCCGCGACGAGACCAGGCCCCGCAGTCACGCAGGCTACGGTTTTTAACGAAGGCCAGTAGCCAACACGACGTTTTTCGTCGGGTGTCTGCCAACCAATGCGCAGACCGGACATGGCCAAGAACATCCCCAAAATCAAAACAAAGATTAAGTTCTGCAAAAGCATGAGCGCAAAGATGCTTAGAAACGCTCCAGGCACCTCTACCGTTGATAACGCATACAACGAACCTTTGACAAAATTGGTAAAGGCATCAAAGTTTTGCGACAGTTTCAACAGGCCTTTTTGGTCTATACCGTCAAGCACCGCCGCTGGACCGTTTACAGCATAACTTCCGGACTGGATAAGAACACGTTGATCGGCGAAGGCAAGGTACGGCGGCGTAAGTTTTTCAGAGGCAGCTTTTCCAAAAGCAATCGTCCACCCATTGAAGGTAATTTTTTCAGGGGTATTTGGAGCTTTGAAAAACTGGCCCTTTTGAAAGGCGATACCGTCGGCTTCATGGGCAACGGCCAACCAAGCAGACCCCAAGCCGGGATAATGCGTACTTTGACCGTTTTCTACACAAACAGAATAGCGGCTTAACATAAATGGAAAAGCCGCCATCAAAGAACTGAGAAGCAAAAAAAGAATCGCCAAAGCCGCGGGGGCGTTACCGCACTCGCGGGCATCGGCGTTAAATAGTTGAGCGCGGAGCGCTGTCCGCCAGAATCTGGACTTTGCCAAACTTTAACCCTTATCGGCTCCCGAAGTTAATCCGTAAATGATGAACCGTTGGCTGAGAAGGTTGACGATGACAATGGGAATTGTCAAGAGTAAGCCTGCCGCCATGAAGTTCAACGGATTATAGATCAAGGTCTCGTAGGGGTCAGTCATGCGGAAAATCGTCAAGGCGACAGTATCGGCACGACCAGGGGTTAACAGCTGTGACGGGATGATATAGTCAAGCCACGGTTGCATAAAGGCGTTAACAGCAACAAAACCCAAAATCGGTACAGAAAGCGGAAAGATAATTCTAAAAAATACCGTCAGGTTTGAGGCACCGTCTATTCGCGCTGCTTCATCCAGCGACATGGGAATGTTGCGCATAAAGCCACGGATCAAATAGATGTTATACGGAACCGCCGAAGCCACATAGAACGTAACAAAGTACAATGGTTGGTTCAGCCAACCAAAGCTTTTAAAGATCAGGAACAAAGCAATCATTCCCATAAACGAGGGGAACATCTGCAACAACAAGAGAACAATCAACAAAGGACGGCGGCCTTTAAAGCGGAAACGTGAAAAGACGTAAGCCGCCATTGTCGAAAAGATGACCACGACAAAGGTATTCAACACCGCCACACTCAGCGACCGTAAAAATGAAGCTACAAAGTCCGAGGTCGCTTGAGAGTTTTGGCTTTTGTAGGTGAACAAATAGACGTAATGTTCCCAAGTAAAGTGCGAAAAGTCAGGAATCAAGCTAACACCCGAGAGCAACTTTCCTGGTGTAAAGGAGGCCAAAATCATCCACAAGAGAGGGATGATAATCATCAAAGTTGCTAAGGCCAACCAGGCATGGACAAAAATGCTGCCCAAAACCTTGCTGGTTCGAGCCGCCCTGGTGCGGGGATGAAGTTGAGACTGTGTCATTCGTTGCCCCCTTCTTCTCGGAAGGATTTCGATCGGATCATGTTAAAGACAGAGAACGCGCCGACGATCAAGAAGATGACGATCGAGTAAACCGCCGCGACATTGAACTGCTCAAAGCCTTTGGTAAACGACAGTTTGTAAATCCATGAAATTAAGATGTCGGTTTGCCCCGGCAGGGCGCTGGCAATGATCTTCATGCTGTCAGGGATCTGACTGGGCTCCCAAGCAGGGCCGCCTCCGGTTAAGAAGAACACAGCACCGAAGTTGTTGAAGTTGAAGCTAAAGGTCATGATCAGCGCTGGCACCGTAGCAGAAAGGACCATGGGCAGGGTAATCGACCGGAATCGTTCAAAGGACGAAGCGCCGTCGACTTCGGCGGCTTCATACATATCTTTGGGGATGGCCGACAAAATCCCAATGATCATCATCATGTGGTACGGCGCGCCAAACCACAAGTTAACCAGAACTACCACGGTCTTAGCTAAAGCACCGTTGTAAACTTGCGTAAACCAGAAGATCGGCTGATCCGGGTGACCTTCCAAACCTATTGAAGCAAGGAACTGTGTCACCGGCTGCATCAAATGGGTCGCGAACAGTAGCTGGTTGGCTAAACCGTTGGTATCAAACACGTTTTTGAACACCATGAGAACGATCAATTGCGGCAAAGCCCAGGGTAGAATCATAATGGCCCGCCAAAACTTTCGTCCTTTCACTAAGGGCGATTCCACAACCATGGCGTTGATAAAGCCGAGCGCAAAAACGGTAAAGCTGGACATAATGGCCCAGAAAACAGTCCACGCAAAAATCTGGCCGAAAATTAGCAACCACGAGGGATCGAGTACAAGGAACCGAAAGGTGTCAAAGCCCACCCAATGAACTAAATTTTGCCCAACGTGAACCTTATACGTGTAGTCCGTGAACGCCAAAAGAAAGGTAAAGGCGAACGGTATGACGGTAAAGAATAGAATGGCAAGAAACGCTGGTGCTGACACAATATACGAAAAAAGCGTGTGCCAGATCCGTGAAACAAACTTGGTAAACGGCTCAACTTCGCCGGTCTTTTCGTAGTCGAGGCGCGATAAATAAGCGTCTACGATACCCAAGACCCAAAGGAAAGCGGCAATCAAAAGAATAATCAGCGCAATTAACCCGTTACCCATGTAGTTGACAGAGTTATCAGCGGTTAGCCAGGTACTGGTCTGATCAAACAAAACAATTTTTTTACCCGCGTATTGATCACCAATCACTAAAGAACCCAACGAGAACAAGCCCCAAAGTCCTTTAGTAAAAAACCCACCAAAATCACGAAAAAGATAGGTCGGTTTGTCTTTTTGGTACGCGTAATTGGGATATTCATAGTGATGAACAAACAAGGCCATCGCAGCAGCAGCAGTTTGCGCTGACAGGTCTTTTGTCGCTTTAGGTGTAGGCGCGACAGCTGTCGAAGCGCTCGGACCATACATATCCGAAGAACCAGAACTTGCCGAGGTAGAACTTGTCGAGTTGGTGCTAGTGGCAGTGCTCTTACTAGAGCTAGCGGGCCCATACAAGCTCGCATCAGAGTTTTTCGTCGAGGTCGACGGTCCATATAAATCGTCGGACGATTTTTTTGCTGCAGCCGGCTTCTTGGCCGGGGTGGAGGCCTTTTTAGACGGGGTGGAATCGCCATACAAATCCGAGGAACTCGATGAACCTGAGGAACTTGTTGAATCCCCGTACATATCCGTTGAACCCGAGCCTTTGGAGCTCGAGGTATCTTCAAGCGCGGCCAACGAATGTGCTACCGGATGGGGCTTTTGCGGTGCGGATTTAGCCGCCGTCTGAGAGGCGGTCTGAGTCGCAGCTTGAGTCGCAGCTTGAGTCTGTGGAGATTTTTGAGCAGGAGCTGAAGCCGGGGGGGCTGGCAACGTAACCTTATGAGTCTCTATGGCCCACCAGCGATCCCAATGGGAAGTTGAAAGTTCTACCCCTAGCAACAGCACCGGGATAGCCAACCAAAGGAGCCCCTTGAGGACTTGTTTATTAATAAACTGTCCTAGCCCGGGAAGGACAAAAGAAGCTATGGCGGAGACTAACGCCATAGCTGAAAACTGCCTTC
>JAJXVP010000076.1 GCA_021782055.1 bacterium
GGAGCCAAAAATGGAGCGGCACGAGCCCTGCTTTGACACCAAAACCGAGAACCCCCAGTGTCAGCAGAGTGGCCATCGTCGCCGGTTCTAAAGTCGTGGTCAGGGTTAAAAGAAAACTCCCCGTTGCGGCTTTCCAGAGGGAAAACAGCAAAAACAGGGCCAGAGTCCCCGCATGCGTTGCTGTCAGGTAGACCCAGCCGGAGCGCCGGGTTTCGGGGTGCTGGTGTTCGGCGGTGGCGGCAAAAAAGGCTGCTAAGGCCATAACTTCCCAGAATAACAGAAAGGATAGTCCGTCGCGTGCCAGGGTAACCAGGGCCATGCCAGCGGCAAGAACGCCAAACGAAACCTGAAGTTGTTGTTCCGAGGCCCGCGAGGGGGTAAACGGGCCGTGTCCGACCGCCCACAGCCCAGCGACCGGGGTGATGGTAAAGATCAGGACAAGAAAGGGGGCACTCAGGGCATCGATACCCAGAGTGAACACTGGCGACCCGGGAAGTTGCCAACTTAGCAGTTGTGCTGGGTGACCCAGACTCACCAGTGTACCGACTAAGGCGATAGCGGCTCCGAAGAGTGCTGTTGCCGCCGTGAGCGTAGCGGCTCGACGCGGGGCTAGGGGAAGAAAGCCGGCAAAGCCACTGAGGGCGGTAAGGGCGACTCCCCCAAGAACTAGGGTGATCGAAGACGAGTAAAGGTTCATGGTTGATTCCCTTTCAACAGGGTGGCAAGCGACGCCCAAGGTAGCTGAGTCGCTAAAAAAATCAAAGCGGCGAGAAAGACATACAGAACGTATTGCTGGGCGAGTCCCTGAGGTAAACGGCGCAAGACGACAAAAAAGCGTGGTAGGCGAAAGGGGCGTCGTGGTGGTCGGCGTAAAAGCCAACGCCACTGCTGGCGCAACGGTCGGCTCAACGATGACGCCGTGTACTGCATCCGTGCCGAAGGTTGCGCGTACCCACAGTCCCAGGTTAAGGCGCGGGGACTGCGGCTAAACACCTTGAGCGACACAGCGGCCACCAACAGAAGGAGCCCTAAAATCCCCGTGAAAAGACTCAGGGTGTTCAACGGAACGGCCCCCGATAGCGGCCGAGCTAAACCTGGTGCCAAAAGTGCGGTTACGGGGTCCAAAAGAGGGGCGCTCACCCACGGAAAAAGACCCAAGAACGCGCATAGGCCCCCCAGGACAAATAACGACGTGGTCATGAGGGGGTTCTCGCCAGCCTCGAAACTTGAGGATGTTCGGGGCAAACCCAAAAACATTGAGCCGGTTACTTTGACAAAACACGCCAAGGCCAGAGCGCCCATCATCGACAATGCGGTGACAGTTAATAGGGTTGCTAAACTGAGGGCGCCTGGTCCCGAAAGTGCTGAAAGCGAGCCCATGACAATCAGCCATTCGCTGACAAAGCCATTGAGGGGCGGTAGCCCCGTGATTGCCGCCGCACCGAGAAAGAACAACCCGGCTGTGAGGGGGAGTTTGGTTAATAAGCCGCCCAGAGCATCCAGGTGTCGACTACCGGCGGCTTTGACCGCCGTGCCTGCTCCTAAAAAGAGGAGTGACTTGAACAGGGCGTGGTTCAGGACATGCAATAGCGCCCCCGCAAGACCCAGGGTGTACCAAAGGGGTTGATGAAAAGTCTTTCCCAATAGGGCCAAGCCCAGACCAAGGGCGATGATACCGATATTTTCGACACTATGGTACGCCAAAAGGCGTTTGATATCGTGCTGAGCGAGAGCTTTGACGACCCCAAAGATACCGCTCACCGCGCCCACCGTTAAAAGAATAGCTCCCCAAAGTGCCGGGGGGTGGGGGATTAAAAACAGTATACGGATCAAACCGTAGATGCCCATTTTAATCAGTATGCCAGAAAGAAGCGCCGAAACCGGCGTTGGGGCCCCGGCGTGGGCCGAGGGAAGCCACACGTGCAGGGGAACCAGGCCCGCTTTGAGGCCAAAGGACAAAAGAGCGATCAAAAAAAACAGGGTCAGACCCGCGCCCGAGACTGGGGTGCTCAACGGTATCAGCAGAAAACTTCCCGAAAAGTTCTTCCACAACAAAAATAAGAAAATCAGACCAAGGGTACTCAGGTGGGTGGCTACGAGGTAGAACCAGCCAGCCTTACGGGCTTCGGGGGTGGTGTCGGGCGAATTGATAAGAAAGAAGCCCGACAAGGCCATCAGTTCCCAGCCTACCAAAAAAACTAGAGCGTGCCGGGCGGCAAGTAACAGCGACATTCCGGCAATCGCCAACCCCCAAAAGACACTAAGTGAAACTTCGCCCTTATGTGAAGGCTGATTGGCATAATACCCTTGGGCGTAGAAAAGGCCCCAGAACCCCATCACATAGACAGGGATCAAGAAAAAGGCGGTTAACGGGTCAAGGTGCAGAAGGTTTGCCGCAAGTTGGGGAGCCTTTTGGGTCAAAGGAAGTGTCTGACCTAGCAGGCTCGTCACGGCTAAACCTAAGCCCACCGCTCCCGCCGCGCCCAACAAAATCAACTGGGGGACAAAACGACTTCGGCGAAAAACCAAGCGCGGCAGACCCGAGAGGCCTGCTAGCACGGTGACCGCGAGAAAAATCATACGTCAGACCGTTGATCAGAGGGTTTATTAGCCCGTTGCGGAATAGCTTTTTCGCACGCTTCAATACGGCTAAACAACGTTTCGCGCGTCGCTCGTTCCCGCAGAGCCTGGCGTAGGCCCTCGTCTCTAAGGGCAAAACCGAGCCGCGACAAAAGGTGAAGGTGGGCGCGGACGCTGGGACTGATGATGGCAAACATCGTATCGACAGGTTTGCCATCGATGGCACCAAAATCGATGGGGTGCTCTAAGAAACACAAGGTAACCGTTGGTTTTTGAATATGCAAAATGACGGGGTTGCGAACGTGAGGAATGGCAATGCCGTCACCGATACCAGTTGAGCCCAGCGATTCCCGAGCCAGAAAGACCTCGTAAAGGTATTGCCGGTCCACTTCGTCAGGCAAGTTTAAAACATCGGTGATGGATTTTAGCACCGACGGCCCATCGCCGCCCTCGAGACGGTAAACGACACCCCCGGCCTTGAGAGCTTCGGTCAAAGAGGGCAGGAGCGCGGCGTCGCTCGACTCGGCGAAGATTTCGGGGGAAACTTTCATTCGCTGGCTGGTGGCCCATTCAAGAATCTCGGCTCGGTTGAACCGCACCTGCTCGTTGATGCGGTAAAACGGAATGGAACCTTTTTGGATCCATCGGTAAATCGTTTTTTCAGAAACGTTCAAAATGGACGCGACGTCTTTGACAAACAACTGCATAGGGAAAGTATTTTCCTGATGTCCAAAAATGTCAATCGAAAAGGACATATGTCTAGACAGGTGTAGGGATGAGAAAAGGGGGGCACGTTAGCAAGGTTGGTTGAAAATTGAGTTGAGGGTGGCTTATGCTTAACTGTGGATTGTGCTTAACTAAGGCCAGAGCTAAAGGAGTATTGGGAATGCCTACATCAGATAAAGACTCTGTGGCGGTCAAAGCATGGTTCACTGAAAAGGATTTTTGGGTCCAGCTCGACGACGGACGCCAAATTGGCGTACCTTTGACCTTTTACCCACGTCTTCTGGAGGCTTCGCCGGATCAACGAAGGTTCTTCGAAATATCTGGCGGGGGGCGAGGCATCCACTGGGCGGAGCTTGACGAGGACCTTTCCGTTCAGGGTCTTGTTTTAGGATTTCGTGATCGTACCGCCTCAACCTGAGTTTGTGTCACAAAACGGTTGAGTTTGTGATTAAAAACAGATGAGTTTGTGATTACATCACGACGCAAAATAGACGTAAATCCGCTGAGATGTAACCTCAAAGTTTTCTAGCTACAACCAACAAACCGCCTACGACGAGATCTGCGCTATTGCCTTACGAAAGGCTTCTATTCCCTGTGCCCCCACGATGCCGACTTTATCGTCGAGTACATAGGTGGGAACTCCCGTCACACCAAGCTCACGCGCTTCGCGGAGCGAATCTTCAAATCGGGTGCGGAACTCTCCTGCTTCGACGGTTTTTTCCATCTCATCCGGGTCCAGCCCGACTTCGACGGCTACCGCTCTGAGTACCTCCCAACGTCCAATATCCTTACCCTGCCCAAAGTATTGGTCAAAGACGGCACGGTGAAATTCTTCACCCCGGCCCTTGTCGACGGCATACTCGGTGGCCTCGTGTGCCCTTTGCGTGTTTGGCATAAAGAAGTTCTGAACAAAAGGAAGCCCTGCCGCTTTGGCCCGTGCCGGAAGCGGGTTGTGCAAGGCGAGCCTTGCTTGGATTTCTTTGGGAAGAGCCATCCCCTCGGGTGGCGTATCGGGCCGCAAAAAGAAGGGTTTCCAGCGAACCTCCAACGGGCGTTCTGCGCGGAGTTCGTTAATCACGGCTTGGCCCACATAGCACCAGGGGCAGACATAATCGGAATACACGACAAGACGAGTCATAGTGACTCAAAGATAGAAACAAACCAGCTGTGCGGGCAAGCGAGACTCGCCGGCTCTTCTTTAAACGGTTCCGACTGCACTTGGCTGGTGGTAGTAAATAGAATAGAGATAATCACAACCAAATGGAAATATTTTTAAAAAAAAGGTGCCAAATCATGATTTGGGACGACTTTTTTTTTCTTTGTAGTAAAGTCTTTTCCGGAACATAAGGCGTTCTAGGAGGATAAAGCATTGATAACCTTACCGATGGCATCAGCAGAAGCAAAATACCAAACCCCCGAGCTCGTTGAGTTGGGACAGGTCACGGAGTTAACCAACTATACCGTCAGCGTGACGGCGCAGTGAGGATGAGAATGAAAATGATGAAAGGACTTAGCTTAACCGTAGTCGGAGTAGCTTTGGCAGTCTTGGCGGGGTGTTCAAACCCTACCCAGGCTTCCGTGAGTGCAAATACTTTAACTAGCGGCGTTGCAGGAAGTAGCGGAGTTGCCACCGTCTCGGTGACGGCTAGTACGGCGGCTGGGGCAAGCCGAGGTCTGAATAGTAATGGCAACGTGACGAAGGTATTGATTGTGGCGATTCAAAATGGCACCAGCGAAGGAAGCGGAACGCTGACGCCGAATGGAACGGCCTGGATGGGGAGCTTTGCGGTCAATGCCACCGGAGCAACAGACTTTTGGGCGTATGGGTATGATGCGAGCAATGTGGTGGTGTGGAGTGGCTTAACGTCGGGGTTTACGGTTAACTCCACGGGGACAAATTCTGTGAGTATCCCAATGAGTCAGCTGGCTAATGAGACCTCGGCCTATATCGGCACACTGGTTCCGGTAGCGGGGGGAACGTTCACCCTGCAGTCGGGGGGGCCGAATATGACCGAGAGTACGTTTCATATGAGTGCTAACCTGATAACCCGAGCCCAGTTTTTAGCGGTGATGGGGACTGACCCAAGCACTACTGCTGTTTCCACAGGTACCTCTGACCCTGTGCAGATGGTAAATTGGTACACAGCGATAGCCTTTTGCAATAAGCTGAGTTTGCTGGAAGGGTTAACGCCTGTGTATTCCGTGTCGAGCGTGTCGAATTGGTCAACGTTGGCTTATTCAAGTATCCCGACTGCTGATGATACAAACTGGGATGGGGCGACAGTTAGTTCGACCGCCAATGGTTACCGGTTACCGACCGAGATGCAATATATGTGGGCGGCAATGGGTGGAATGAGCGATAGTCTGAGCAGTGACCTTGTTGGTGGTGTTAATACGGCAGGCTACAACAAGGGGTATGCGGGAAGTACCGAGGCTGGAGGTGCCCAAGCAATTATGGCTGGTATATGACGAATAGTGCCAACACAACCCATCCTGTGGGAACGAAAACGGCAAATGAGTTAGGGATTTACGATCTAACTGGGAATGTCTTTGAATGGTGCTGGGACTGGTATGGAAGCTACCCCACGGCGCAAACGAATTATCAGGGAGCAGGTTCGGGCCCCTACCGCGTCGATCGCGGTGGCAGTTGGGGCTTCTCTACTTCTTTCTGCCACGTAGCCAGCCAGGCCGGGAGCAATCCGTACCAACAGGTCAACATTATCGGTTTCCGGGTTGTCCTCCTAGATGCACCAGCGACACCGTTTATTCCCCGATTACAGTAACGTCCGAACGCTAAGTCGGTCAGTCTTCGGCAACAACACTTGTCGAGGGCCGGCCAGCTGGTCTATATTAAGGTAATGTCATCTCACTCCCCTGCCGATTCGCGGGGTTATAAAATCCTTCATAAAGTCTTTTTAGTGGGTCTCTTTATTAAGGGCGCGAACGCTCTCTTGGAACTCGTGTCGGGTTTGGTGCTTTTACTATTACCGGTAGCGACCTTGCAAAGTGCCGCCGAAACGGTGCTCAGGCCTTTGATGCGAGCCCTTCCCGAGGGGCCTTGGCATGCTAGGTTAGAACGATTGACGGCTTCGATTACGCCTGGGGGAACTTTGTTCGCGGCCTGGTATTTTCTTAGCCACGCTTTTGTGAAACTCTTGGTTGTGGTGTGTTTAGTCAAGGGTTGGGTGTGGGCGTATCCACTGAGTATTGCCGTCTTTGCGGGGTTCATGACCTTTCAGACCTGGGAGTTTTTTCATGGGCATGCCCTCATGTATATGCTTCTGAATATCATGGATGTTTTCTTGATTTTTCTTACCGTCAACGAGTGGCGCCATGCCCTGCGCTTAAAACAATTGAAAACCGCGTAAATTGCTCAGTTTTTCTTCCTGAAGGCTTGCAGACAGCGACTCTAAGGCTAAAACTATCTCTATGCGCTCCCTAACGAACAAAGTCGAGTTTCTTTCTCAACGTGAACACCTTTTGTTTTTTCGCGCTCTCAACGCTGAAGCCAAAGAGTGGCTGTGGAGTAAGTGCGAGATTGTCGACTTTCAAGAAGAAGAGTTGGTGGTCAAGGTCGGCGAGCTCAGTCCGTCTTTTTTTGGCATTCTGACCGGTTGCGTAGGGGTCTCGATGGCTGAAGAGGGCCGTGACGTCTACTTGAATACCCTTGGTGCGGGGCAGATTTTTGGTGAAGCCGCCATGTTTCTTAAATCCCCTCGAACCGCCACCGTCAAGACCTTAGAGCCCAGTGTGATTCTTAAGCTGACCCGCTTTGATTTTTTAGATTTTCTGGCTAAATTCCCTCGAGATGGGAATAAAGCACTTTTGGCCCTCATGTATGGGCTGTTAAACAAATTACGCTCAAGCAATGAAGAGCTGGCTTTTGAACGCCGTGACGACACCAGTCAGGACGACATTGACGCCTTGGTTCAAGAACTTACCGGGAGCTGAGTCTAGTTACCCCTGCGTTTAAAGGCCCCCCAAGCTTTTAACAGCGGAATATCGGCGGGGGCAAGCTCCTCTAAAAGAGGGTGCACACCATAAGCTGGGGTGGGTTCGAAAAGTTCCTCCGGGTCCACCCACAAAAAGGCGTCATGAACTTGAAGGGTAGGTAGGGTATCGGGGGCGAGTGTTGGGGGCCCAAGGGTGTACCAGGCCTCAAGGCGAAGATCGCGGCCCTTGTCACTGGTGACTACCGCGCTCACGGGGAATTGCGGTTCAGTCTCCCACCCAAGTTCTTCACGCAGTTCCCGTTGAAGAGCCTGCTGGGGGCTTTCGCCATTTTCTTGTTTGCCTCCCGGTAGTTCCCATTTGCCAGCCAAAGAACGCCCGGGAGCGCGACGACCCAAGAGGATTTTTCCTTCGCGCTCAAGAAGTGCGCACACAACTAAGACTACGGGGGGCATGCTGGTATTCTTAAGAATCGACTCTGCCCCGTCAAGCCCACCGAGGGGGTGTGCCATACCGACCGGCGAGGGATCCGCAAGGAGTGTTTTGATGAGCTTTCGATGGGTATTCGTTCTTGTAGGAGCTATGATAGCCACGGCGGCGTGGGGTTGGAGCCCCGCAGACTACCTCGACACTACGGCCCAAGCCTTCTTTAGGCGCCCCGACGTGAACAAACCCATCGATTTTCAACACCCTGATCAGGCCCTTTTGACGGCGGCAGTTTTTTACGAAACGAACGTACGCCGCGAACAGGCGGGGGTTCCTGACCTGGAACACAGTGCTAAACTTGATCACGTGGCCTGGGCTCACGCCGACGATATGGTGCGGTACACCTATTTTTCGCATAATAGTCCTGTTGCGGGACAGCGAACCGTTCAAGAACGCTTGGCCAGTGTGGGCATACGGGGCGGCGTTCAAGGTGAAAATATCGCCCGGGGCTTTGCCCTTGATTACCAATCCGGGCGGGCTGTCTACCCACCGCAGGATACCGGCGGAGGCTTTCGTTACACCCTCAAGGGCCCCGATCTTCAGCCGCGCACGTATGCGGGCTTGGCCGCGGCCCTGCTGGACCAGTGGATGGCCTCGCCCGATCACCGCGAGGTCTTGCTGGACCGCAATTTTCGCTTTGTTGGCAACGGTATTGTGTTGTATCGAGCAACCAACTTTTACAATATGGAATATTTTATGGCCGTTGCGGACTTTTCTTCCGAAGGGTAATCTTGACTGTTCGGAGTGGGATTCATTAAAGTGAGAGTATGTTCACAATTTCAGCAAAAGGTGCCTACGGCTTATATGCTATGATGGAGCTGGCTTCGGCCTATCCTGGGGGGTCGTTGCAGATCCGCGACATCGCCGAGGCTCGAGAAATTCCTCAACACTACCTCGAACAGTTGTTGGTAACTCTACGAAAAGCCAGCTTTGTCAAAAGTTTTCGTGGCACAAATGGTGGCTACGCGTTGGCCAAACCTCCTTCAGAAATCCGTGTGCTTGAAATCTTGGCGGCCCTAGAAGGCCCCGTAGAGATTTTACGCGAACAAGTTCCCCGAGGCGGTTTGGATTTTTTTTGGAGCCGTTTGGCCGAGCAGTTTACGGCGGGCCTTACCCTGACGCTAGAAGAAATCGTGACACAGCGGGACCAACACCGCCAGGCCTTCACGTTTGTGATTTGAGCAGTGGACGTCACGCTGTTGATCCTTGCGGCGGGGCTTTTGGCCCTGCTGTTGGGATTTTTGCTCCTCAGTTCTCGCTCGCACCGGCAAAAGAATAGCTCGAGGGAGCCAGGTCTGAAGCCCGAGACCAAGGGACCCTACCGAAGCTGTCCGCTTTGTGGAGAGTTGCTTCAGCCGGGCCAAAAAGTTAGATCTTCGGTTTTTGCCACGGCCACGGCCGACAAAATTATGGAAATTTATGGCTGTCCCTTTTGTGACGAGGCAAAAACGGCCGAGCCCCCACAAAAACGTCTTTGCCCGGTCTGCCACCAAACCTTGAGACCCGGCGAGGTGGTCACAGCTCGCGTTTTTGAACGGCAAGATGGCCGCAAAACCCACGTGCATGTCCTGGGTTGCCCCCGTTGTCGTTCACGCTCGAGCTAGGGCTGCCTGTGCTAACGCCAGGGCACCAAGAATTCCCGCCTTGTTCCCCAAGCCCGGAGGAACCAAGTACGACGTAATGCCCTCTTTGGTCAGAGCCGGCGAGCGGATGTACTGATTGTTCAACGTTAACAGCTGGTTTTGAATCAGGGGAAACAAATGGGTTTGTTCCATGACGCCACCACCAAGAATGATCCGTTCAGGAGAAAAACAGGTCACATAGGCAAGACAAGCCTGGGCCAGGTAATGCGCCTCGAGCGTCCAGGCTTCGTGGGTGCTTTCTAAGTCATACGCCTTGCGCCCCCAGCGCTTTTCAATCGCGGGACCCGCCGCCATTCCCTCGACGCAGTGCCCATGGTACGGGCACAGGCCCGGAAAGGGGTCCGACGCATCAGGGACGAGAAGAAAATGTCCCACTTCGGGGTGAACTAGGCCGTGAACGAGTTGGCCGTTGAGCAGAACCCCACCGCCCACCCCGGTTCCCACGGTTAAATACACCAGGTTATCCAGGCCCTTTCCGGCTCCCCAGAGGTGTTCGCCCAGGGCTGCCCCGTTGACATCGGTGTCAAACCCAACCGGGACACCAAGAGCACGCGCTAACCGTCCGGCCACTTCTGTGTCTTGCCAACCGGGTTTGGGTGTCGCTGTGACATACCCCCAAGTTGGTGAGGCGGGGTTGAGGTCCACGGGGCCGAAACAGCCGATACCTAAGGCCGCAAGCTTACCCCAACGTTGTTCCGCCTCGCGAAAATACGTCAGAGTTTGGTTGAGTGTCGCCTCGGGTTCGGCAGTTGGAAAGCGCACTTCGTCGCGCACATCCTCGGGGCCCGTGGCTACGGCGCAGACAAACTTAGTGCCGCCTGCCTCGACAAGACCAAAAAGGGGTTTACTCATGGGTGTTTACCTCTAAAAATGCCAAACGTCGTTGAGCTAAAACTGACTCAGAGAGCGGGTCGGTTGAGTGTGTTGGGACCTTTTGATAGTCTTGCCGGGCTTCTTGTGTCAGTCCGTAGCCTTCGGCAATTCTGCCAACAACATACCAATCGGCGGGGATGAGTGTCCTTCGCGTGGTGACCGAGAGAGACTTAAGAAAGACCTCGTGGGCGGCATCTAAGCGACCTTCCTCGGCGTAAACGGCCGCCAAGGTATTGAGCGAGTTATAGTCCTTTTCGTGGCTCTGTGAAACGGCTTGAAGGGCCCAGGTCAGAGCCTGAGCAGAAAGCGGCGTACGAAAGAGCTCTGCCCAGGCTAGGCCGTTGGCTTGGCGGGCATTCAACGTAAGATTTTGTGCTTTGATAAATGCTTCCGTCACAGCCGGGTCAGGTAGTTTAAGGTACAATTCTAGCAAGCGCTGCTGTCGTTGGGGGTCACTTGGCTGGTCTTTCCAGCTTTTTGTCAAAAGCTCACCGAGCTTTTGATACTCACCAGCAAAAACAAGTTCCCGTTCGTAGGCTTTTTCTGTTTTTTGAGGATACTGTTTTTTTAGCTCCTCAAGAATTGTCAGTG
>JAJXVP010000077.1 GCA_021782055.1 bacterium
GGCGATAGCCGCCGATGAAGTTAACCTCCCGATTGGTTCGTTATCCCTGGGAAAAGACACCTTAACCTTCGCTACGAACACTCAACCCGTGGATTTATCACAGATTCGACAGACCCTGGTCGATTCCAATCGGGGCATTACCGTGGCGGATTTAGGAACGGTGCGTGAAATGCCGGTTCCGACGGACTATGTGCGCATCAATGGCCACCCCGCGATTCTGTTGTCGATTTTAAAAACGACGGACTCAAATACCGTTTCTGTCGGCGATGGGGTTCGCAAGGCCATGGCAACCATCAACCTGCCGACGGGCTATCATTTTGCCTACAGTAACGATACGACAGGGCCAATCCGCGCTTCGGTAGATCAAGCGTTTCAGGAACTTATCAATACCACTATCGTGGTAGCCATTATCGTTCTGTTGTTCTTAGGCCGCTTAAACACGGCCTTTTCCGTTATTCTTGCCATTCCCATCGCGATCTCGGCCGGTCCTGTGTTATTTGCCTTGGCGGGCTTTACGTTTAACTTGGTGTCGATTCTTGCCCTTATCGTTGCCATTGGTATCGTTGTCGACGACTCGATTGTTATAGCCGAGAACGTCGAGAGGTACCAACGGATGGGAATTCCCCTGCGTGAAGCGGTGCTACGGGGGGCCAGCGAGGTGTTCTCGGCCGTTGTCGCTGCCTCGCTCTCGCTGTTAGCGGTGTTGATTCCCGTCAGTTTTATTGGTGGCGTTATTGGCCGCTACTTGATGCAGTTTTCGTTAGGCTTGTCAGCCGCAGTGCTTTTTTCACTTCTAGAGGCGTTGCTGTTCTTAACGGTGCGGTTGGCCTATACCCCGATGGCAAAAGACTACGACTGGGGCGATTTTGCCCGGAGTTTTACCTGGTTAGGAAAGTCTTTGCGTTGGGGCTGGAAGGCCTGGCGAACGGGCTTTGGGATCTTGCTCCTTGTTGTGGGCGCTCTCGTGATTCTGGTGACCAAAACCTGGTTAGCTGCGGTATTGATTCCCTTCTATCCGCTGATCTTGGCGCTCATTCACTACTTGTTGCACATTCTTCTTACTTTAGCCCAGGCCCTGACGATGACGTTGCACAATGCCACCGAAGCCATTGTTTCATGGGTACGGGACAGGTATGTTCATAGCCTAAAAGGGGTTTTGAAGTTCAATGGCTTTGTCCTGTTAGGGGCGTTGGCTCTGTTTGTTGGAACTGTAGTTTTTTTGGTACCGAAAATTCCGTTTAACTTTCAGCCTTCGTCAGATGGCGGGTTAATGTACGTCAGCCTTCATATGCCGCCGGGAACCTCGGATGATATCGAAAATGAATACGTCGGAAAGATCGAAAAAGTTCTTCTCAAGAAAAAAGAAGTAAAAACGGTTCAGACGTTAATCTACGCGGGGCAGGCTGACGCAGATTTAACTGTTCAGTTGGTTCCGATCGAGCAACGAAAGAACGTCTTTGAGCTTGCCCCAGAATGGCGAAAAGATCTCCTGCCAATCTTTGCCAAACAGCCTTCTGCGCGGTTGTTCGTTAATACCGCCAGGTATGGAGGCAATGCAGGAGGTTTTGGCGGAGGTACTGCTGAAATCACCTTTACGTCGGCTGACTTTGGTCTTTTAAAGAAAACAATACCTCTGATTCGCAAAGAAGTTGAAAAGAACCCTTACGCCGTCGACGTGACTACCAGTTTGGACTACATGACCTTTCAGCGTAACTTTATGCCCAACCAAACTGCCCTTAAGGGTACAGGCATCACAACCCAGCAGATTGCCTTGGCGTTAGAAACCTATGCGACAGGTATTCAGGCCTCGAACCTCGTGAAAGGCGGTTTGAGCTACCCGGTCTACGTGATGGCGAACCCCATCTTGCTTCATGGGGCTCAATCGTTATTGGATCTTCAGGTTTATTCCCCGACCCTGCAAACGAACTTGAGTATGCGACAGTTGGGGTCTTTTGTGTTAACCGAATCGCCTTTGAGCATTACGCGGCATGACCGCCTGTACTCCGCAACTGTCGATATTGACCTTAAGCCTAATGCTCCGCCCGCTTTGGCTTTTCAAAACATGGTACAAGCCGATTTGATCAAAGTAGGATTAGTAGGACAAGGGGTCGATGTGTCCAACGGCGGTGCGTTTAGCCCGCAAGCTCTGGCCGCTCAGTTGGGTACCTTGCTACCCATGATCTTTGGTCTGGCGCTGTTCTTGGTCTACTTGGTAATGGCCTCGCAATTTAACTCGTGGAAATACCCTATTTATTTGCTAATGCCTGTCCCCTTAGCCTTGATCGGGGCCTTGATCGCCGTGTACTTGTTCGGTGGCGGAATGGACTTGTTTGCCATGTTAGGCCTGTTGATGCTGATTGGGCTCTCGGCCAAGAACGCCATTATTTATCTAGAGTTTGTTATGGAACGGATAGGCAAAATGCCCCTAGCACAGGCCTTGATCGAGGCGGCTGGACTTCGTTTTCGACCCATCATTATGACCACACTGACAGTGTTGATGATAAGTTTTCCGTTGATGTTTGCGGCAGGGCAAGGAGCCGAGTTTGGTCAAAAGGTCGGCGTCGTTATGCTTGGTGGCGTTCTTACGTCAGCCATTTTGACGTTCTTTGTCGTACCGGCGGCGTTCTATCGGTTTGAACGCAAACATACCAGTGCTAAAGATCTTCAATCGGTGACGGTTTCGACGGAATAGGGGGACAGCAACTGGGCCTCTGAGCCCTTTTGCTGTCGCCGTTCAAATTTACCTATACCATTACAGGCCTCACCACAAGCTATCACTGTCATGATCATGAGGTGCCTGATGTCACTTGTTACGACACGTAGCTCAAAACGAAAATAACTCAGCTTTACGAATTTTGAGGCAATTTCGATTTTGGGAGCATTTGTCCTCTTTGGTACCAGTTCGTGGATTCAAGATCAAGACTTGATAGATGAACCATCGCCTGTTAAAGTGTTGCCAACAGCTCTTTAAAAAAGACGAGGGAATATTAAGTGCAAAAGTTTTGGCTTTTATGTGCGGCATTGGTTATCGTCGCGTTAGTGGGCGGTTGCCAGAACCCAACTTCATCGGTTTCAAATACTCCTCCTACGATTTTCACGAACATCAGTTATCAAAGTATGAGGGCCCCAAGTGAATGCTACTCACAACTGTCCTGTGTCGCCTATGATCCAACGAGTGGCATCTTATGCGTCGGTGCGGGCCCAACCGTACGAGCTTGGGACTCGATGGGTTTTGGTGATGGACTACTTGTTAGCGTAAACAATGGGCTTACTTGGACCAGCTACACGCACGCTGATGGTTTGGGGGCGGTACAAATTTCAGGTGTGTATGTCTGTGATGTGCAGGGTGTGACTGTCGTGGGACAAACGATCTATGCCGCAACCAATGGAGGACTTTCAATTTCGTTAGACGCAGGTGCACATTGGAAGAACTATACCACGCAAAACGGACTAGGTGCCAATTCTATATTCGGTGTTGCCGTTTCGAACGGGGTGATTTATGCGGCAACAGAAGGTGGCTTGTCCATTTCGAAAGATGCAGGAGCTACCTGGACAAATCAGCAACTACCAATACCTGGGAGCCCTAGGTTTACCTCTGTTTCAGCGGTAGGCTCAGTGGTTTGTGCGTCCAGCAACACGGAAGGTGTGGGAGTTTCTTTTGCTTTGTCCACGAATTCCGGCTCTTCCTGGTCGACGATTGGTGTCACCGGATCCCAGTATCCAGTTAACGCTGTTGCTACCGACGGAACATCAATATGCGTAGCGACCGAAGGTGGTGGACTTTTAGTTTCAGGGGACACAGGGCAGACTTGGACGACGTACAGCACAGCAAACGGTTTGCCTAGTAATATTATCTTCGGTGCAAGTGTTTATGGTCAAACCATTCTTGCTGACACTTTGCTTGGTTTGGCTTTTTCGAGTAATGGCGGAAAAACCTGGACGACCTTCAATACAACAAACGGCCTTTCTTCCAATCTTGTCTTCGATGCCAAATTGTCAGGTTCTGGACTTTACGTTGCTACTGCTAACGGCCTTAATTTTTCTCAAAACACAGGAATTTCTTGGTCGAAAAGTCTGGTTGCAAAATCTTTTGGTACCGAGGAAACTACCTGTGTGGCAACCTCGGGTTCGACTATCTGCGTGGGTACCAACGGAGGGCTCGCTATCTCTTTAGATTCCGGAGCGACCTGGACCAATGTTACTACAAGCAATGGACTATCGGACAACTCCATAACCGATGTTGCAATTTCTGGAAAAATTATTTGCGTGGCTACCGATTTGGGTGTATGTATTTCGCAAGATAACGGACAAACTTGGGCGGTTTCGACTTCGCAGAATGGACTTGGTTTTAATGACATTAGTGGTGTCTTTTTAAGTGGATCAACAATCTATGCAGCAACTGTTCAAGGGCTTTATGTGTCTCAGAACTTAGGCACTTCCTGGACAATAGTCACAAGTATGCCCGTTACTACCACTTTTTGCGTCACAGTGGCGGCTGGAGTAATCTATGTCGGTTCTGGCGGCGGCCTTTACGTTTCAAAAGACGGTGGGGCAACCTGGACAAATTATAAGGTTGGCAATGCCACAGGAAGTTGGCAAATCAATCAGGTAGCGGTATCAGGGTCGACCATTTGCGCTGCAACTCAAGGCGGTCTTGCGATTTCAACAGATAATGGTCTGAGTTGGACTAACTACACCTCGTCGAATGGATCCGAAATGCTATGCGTGGCCACATCAGGTTCTACGATCTGTGCCGGTTCGAACACTAGTGGGTTCTGGCTGAGCAAGGACAATGGAAGTACCTGGAATGAGTATCTGCCTCAGAATGGACTCGGCTCTGACTGTGTCTATGGTGTCGCCTTTGCTGGAACAAAGATGCTTGCGGCTACAACCGGCGGCTTATCAATCTCTCAGTAAAATCTCATGGTTCCCGCTTCCACCAACAGACCATCCTGAGGTAGGGCGATCCACAGGCCCAGCACCGGCTTATCGGCTTGGGCCGTGACGGCCGCTCGGTACAGCAACAGCTGGGCCGCATGCTGGGCAATAAGTTCGTCAGCGTTCACAACAGGCTTGTGCGAAAGTTTATGGTCGACGATGTAAAAGCCGTCAGCTGTTTCCACCAAAAGGTCCAGCCGTGCGTCAACAGAGCGACCGTCTTCAAGGTGCGACTGCACTGTGAGTTCGGTATGGAACACACTCTCGGGCCACAGAGTTTTTAGTGTCGCCAGCATGGCGAGCGCCACTGTACGCATTTCGCCAGAAAATGCAGTGGCTCCGTTAGGCTCCGCATTGTGGGCAAAAAAGGCAAAGGCCGCGTGGTAGAGCTTACCTAGCTCCTGAACAGCGTTTTCGGTGTTGCGCGTCAACTTAGGCTCAACGGTGATCATCGTTCCCGCACGCAAGGGGCTGGGCGCCAGATCAGCTACCCCGGCCGTTCTAAGGTCTTCTTCGGAGGGAACCAAGCGTGCCTTCGGGTATTCTCTGGGTTGATAAGTGGTATCGAACCAGTTGATCGCGGGGGGCAAGCTAGCCATGGCCTTTGGCTGTGGCGCCTGTGGGGTTAGACAGTCCTCGTGCCCCGGTTCCGGAACGGGTAAACGGCCTTGAGTCAGGGTAGAAGTTTTAGTCAGGGCTTTCTGTGTCATCGCCACCACGAGAAGGTCTCGGGCACGAGTTACGCCAACATACAGAAGTCGGCGTTCTTCCTTGCGGCTACGTTGTGTTAGATCCTTAACTTCAGGGTTAGTTGACATGTCTACCGAGTTGAGGGTTTTCATTTCACCAAACGGCCAGGGCCAAAAACGAATCCACGAGCCTTCTAAGGGGTGTTCAAGATCGAGGGGAGTCTCCTTGAGCACACGGATCGAATTCCACGCCACGTCGCGCGAAAGTTTCCAACTACCGTGAAGGACGACGACGGGCCACTCGAGCCCTTTGGCCTTATGCCAGGTAATAAGCGACACTCCGTCTTGAGACGAGTCAGGGAGTGGGTCGGCTTTGTTGGCTTGAGCTCTCAGCCATAAAATAAGACCTGCGAGGCTACAGGTTCCCTCCGTCTGGCTTGCTTCATACTGGCGCACCATGGCCCGCACGGCTTCTAGGTTAGAAAGGCGTTCACGGACTCGTCGGTCGTCGGTATTCCAAGCGACAAAATAGGCGTCGAGGCCGCAACGAGCTAGCACGGCATCGAGCAACGCACAGGGACCTAGGAGCGGTACAAAAGGCCGTAACTCCTCGAGGGCCTCAAGAACGGGGTTCTTATTTTCGCCTTGACAGCGCCACAAATCCCGTAAGGACGCTTCTTGGGTTTTTTGCCAAGCCAGGCGTTCTTCTAGCCAGTCCTCGGGCGAAAGACCTTCTGTAAGACCAAGGATCTCGGCACTCGCCAGCGTATCACTGCGGTCAGAAAGGCGCCTTAGGGCCGCAAGAACCAGCTGAGCCTCGGGAGTTGCCAATAGACCATTCCCCGAAGTCCTCAAAGGAATGCCGGCTTGCTGACAGACTTTCGTCAATGCCGAAAGCTCAGAGTTGGTGCGAACAAGCACCGCTAGATCGCCCCAGCGTATCGGGCGAAGAGTCTGGCTTTCTTTGTCGAACACCTTGCGGTTTGACTCGTACAGCTCGATCAGGCCCCCCGCCAGCTGTTGAGTTTGGGTCTCTTGGTTGCCCCCTTCAAGGATCATAGATAGCACCGACGCACCGGGGATTTCTTCCCGAACGGGATGCAGTTCCACCCTGTCAGGCTCAAGCTCTTCGGCAAAGGCTGGAACAAAAACCTGGTTGGTCCATTGCACCAGCGAAGGGCGTGAACGGAACGATTTGTCAAGGATTTCGACAGGAGTCCCGCGGTTCTGAAATTCCCTGAGAATACCCTCCATCAGGGCTGAATCGCTACCGCGAAAGCCGTAGATCGACTGCTTCACATCACCGACCCACCAGGTCTGTTTTGCTAGCGGGGCCAACGCGACAAACAGAGCCAGCTGAAGCGGACTCGTATCCTGAAATTCATCGACCACGAGAAGGTCTAGGCGTTCTGCTAACCTGTTGCGCACGTCCTGCTTTTTCAATAAGTCATAAAGTATGGCTTCTTGATCCGTGAAGTCCAAAAAGCCTGATACTTTCTTTTCTTCCTCGTAGGCAGCCATTACGGATGCGGCCGTTTCGAAGACAAGCTCAAGATACCGCCTGACCTCGCGATGAAATCTGGTATGAGTTTTCCAGACGGCCGAGAGCTCCTTCACTTTGTCGGGCCAGTCGCTGCAATTCTTACCGGCCGACAGCGTTTCAAGCTTCAACCACAGATCCCACGAATCGTTGTTGCTCTTAAGTTCCCTGTGTAGGCGTTGACAGACTTCAAGATACGCCTGCGTGTTTTTTAATTTCTTTTTTTTCTGCCCAGCTTCCATCGCCTCGATCGCGTCCTCAAGGAGGTCACTCATGGCCTGGTCATGATCTAGGAGGGGAGCACCGAGACACGATAACAGTGTGTCCGCGTTTTTTTTGGCCATGGTGGGAAAGTTCGACCTAGCGATCTGAGAAGCTCGTGCCGAGTCAATAAGCGAACCGACCTGAACCTGCCACTGCGACTTGTCCTGTTTAAGAATTCCGAAGCGCCGCTCTAGACGGTCGAACTCCCTGAGCACATCCTCGCTCAGGGTCCTTTCCATAACCTTCTTTAAGAAGCGACGTGAGTTCTCCTCGTCGAGAACGGCTAGGTTGGGACTCATCCCTGCCTCAAAAGCAAAAAGCGCAAGAAGTTTTGCGCACACGCTGTTGACTGTACCGACCATGACAGCACTCGCGGCGTTGGCTTTCTGAAACTCCCTGGCCTTCAGAAACTTCTGTTGAAGACGGCTCTTGAGCTCTTCGGCGGCTTTGACCGTAAAGGTCGTGGCAATGATACGTTCGGAGGGGATTCCCCTGTCGAGGGCATCGGCAAGAATTTCCATCAGACGGGTGGTCTTTCCCGAACCGGCCCCGGCACTGATAAACGTAATGCTCATGCTTGGCTATCCCATCCATACAAGGCGAGGTACGGGTCACCGGTATCCCAGGTTTCCCCCTTCGGATACCCCACAAGCTCATCGCTGGCTTGGCAGACGATCTCGACCTGACCCTGGGCAAGCTCTTGTCTTCGCCCGTTGACACTTACGTCGATCATGGCTGTACGTTGGGCATGACTATGACTAGAAGCGATTGAGTCCGTCAAAAAGAAAGCCCCGTTGCGCGTCAGTAATTTCCTGAGCGGCAAAATCCAAAACGCCGACTCGGGAAGAACCTGATGGGTTTGCGAATAAAGTTCGCTGTAAAGCGTCAATTGCAGGTCGGTACCCGAGGTGATCTTTTCGCTGTACTTTTGGGGTGAAAAGGAATATTTCATGTCGATCAGCCCGATAGAGCCATTCGGCTTTGCAAAGACAAGGTCGATCGATCCCCAGATTGTAGCTCCACACAAGACACCGCTGACCTGTTGCTCCAGACGAATGTTGCTCGCTCCGACATCCCGTAGCACCTGGCAAAGGGCGCGAACTGATTCCCACAAAGTACGCTTGTAATGGATCTTTTCACGCGACGCGCCTCGTTCAAGGAAGGTGTAGGCGTATTTTTTGAGCATTTCTGGGAAGACTGTTTCATACCAAAGCTCTAAATCTCGCTCAGAAAGCGATAGTGCAGAATCTTTTTTTTCGACAAACAAGCGCTCTACTAGGGCATGAGCACAAGTACCCCTTCGTAAGCTTTCGTCCGGCAATGAAAGGAGAGTTCCGATTTTTAACCCGGCCTGTTTGTCCAGGAGCCATTGGGCCGGCCGATCGATAAACGTGGAAAGCTGTGAAAACGAAGTTTTCCAGGTGGGGTCGGGTGCCAGTGAGAGGGGTAAGTTCCACCATCGTTTCACGGAAGGCAAGGTCCGTGCTCTGATTTGTTTTGTGCCCAGCTTGGTTCCGTTAATCACCTCAAGTTCCAACACCCGTGGTTCAACTTTTGCGTCGGTAGCTCGGGCGGAAAGCGACAGTTCAAGAGGCGATAGTTCCCCCTGGACCGAAGGAACAAGGACTATCAGCGAGCCCTGAACCAAAGAGCAAGTACGAAGCATAATTCTGAGTGGACGAGAATTTAAGGTTGCCACGTCCGTTAACTCACAGCCGTTTTGCTGCAGGGCGGCGATTTCTTGTTGAGTCCATGGCCAAGGATCCCAGCGTTGCGCCGGTTGAGGCATAAACCACACCAGAGAATCCACTGGGTCGATGAGAGCTCCCGCACAGCTTACCGTTGGCAGGGCACCTAGCGATTCTCGCTGACGAGGGTGGGGGTGGTCAGAGGCTTGGCAAAGGCTAAGGAGGTCGAGAAGGAGTGCCCAAGGCAAGGTGTCGTAAGCAGGTCCCAGCGCTTCAAGTGTGCTTTTAAACAGAGCGACTTCAGACGAGGACTGGTGCGCCAGCACACGTTGCGTTACCTCGAGCGCGCGGGCCCGCGAAAAGTGGTTTTCGTCTTCTCGTTTGTCCGGTAGCCAGCTCTCAAGGGAAGCTGCACCTTGACGAGCCTCTTCCCATTCGTCGTTATGGATTCCTCCGGTTTTAACGATCGCTTTTGCAAGGTGATGCTGGAGCCCGGCGAGGGGACAGTGGGGATGCGAAAAAAACGCCAGCAGGGTTGTCAGTTCAACCGGATCTTTGTGCAAGGCTAACGCTAAGGGCAAAAGTTGTGTGGCAGGAGTCGCCCCAGCCGCTTCGCGGACCCCGGCTTCAGGCCTTCCACAGGCCGCATTGACCTCGTCCCACAGAGTCCCTTCGTTTTCGATAAGCGCACACGTGGTCTCGGTTTTATTCTCTGGGGTGAATTGTGCGAGGTACCGCGCCGCTGTCAGCGCAGAATGGCAAACAAAAATCTGAAGGCGATGGGAAGGTAGGCTATCTAACGTAAACTCTTTCCAAACTCGCTCCGACCAGGGAAGCAACTTAAAGACGGTTTGCCAAGCTTTGGGCCAATCGCCAAGATCGTCCGCGAGTTCAACATGATGCAAGGGAAGGTATATTCCCGACCGAAGGGCCTGGGCGACGGACAAAAGGCGCTGGCCGATACTGGCCCCCAGCTGATCTCGGGCTAGCAAGTCTAACGTAGCGATTTCAGCAAGGCGTTGAGGAAGGTTTTGGGCTTCGCTCCAAGACTTACACCCCGCCCAGCCATGAAGGTACCAGGTGTCGAGCCAACCCAGCAATTCTTTTGCTGTGGCAAAGGGGGCCGCCTTCCAGGACGCCAAGAACGAAGGAAAGGCGGACTCGTTCGAGCGCAGGACGGCCATGAAAGAGGCCAGACGTTCGCTGGCCGATAGCTTGGTTGGCTGTAAACCTGCATGGACTTCAAGAAACTCGAGAAAGGCTTGGGGGCCCATGCGGGACATCAGCAAAGAAGTCTTTGAAGGATATGTAAGCCTATCTAGGTCAAGCCCCACCAGCACGGCTCGGTGCGTCATCACGAATAGTTTACCTTTTTTCACGAATGTGGTCTTCGAAACCAGTATAGCACAACGTCAAACCCGCTGGGAGCATTACCAGTCAAGATAGTTTTTGCAAGGTTCCTTAAGGACTGGAATTTGACAAAGGCACCATGTGCGCATACCATATACGCATGGATGGGACACGTGAGTGTGCATCTCTATGGTATCCGTCAATTTAAACCAGGGTGACGTTCCAGGGAAGCAGTGACTTCCAATCACCGCTTTGTTCAACGAGAGGAAGCTGATGCAGGATATACTGCAGGTAAGCATAAGGTTCCTTGCCGTTGAGTTTGGCCGTTTCAATCAGGCTGTAAATTATGCAAGACGACTGGGCAGCT
>JAJXVP010000078.1 GCA_021782055.1 bacterium
TTTCTAGGTCGGCCGGGGTCACAAAGAGCTTCATTCTACCTTCCTCCATCCTAGATGGAATTTTATCCTAAATCGCAAAGCTGGTAAATTCCCCTCCCCAGCGACTCAGAATTTTTAGAGGTTCCCTAAAGTTAAATATTGCACCGAGGCCTTTTGCCATCGCGGAAAAATCGTACGGATTCAAGGTATCGAGTACATCTGAGTTTCCGGTTGATGCGGTTATTATACCACCCATACCGAGTGGTAATCCAACTCCGAATATTCCGCTGACATCCAGAGAAAGCCTTTTGGCATTTTCAGGATTCATAGCACCACCACTTTGTCCAAGGTTTCGAATGTCATTAAAAGCTAACCCAATAGTCTTCATAACTCTGTCCACTGTCCTTGCAACTTTAATCGTGGATATAGATGCTGTTGTTATTTTCCCGTCGAATTTAATCTCAACTTGTGTAGTTGGTCCTGGAGTCAATTGCGCTTCCATTGCCTTACCTTGAAAGAATGACAAAACGATACTGACAATGGATGAAAAAATATCACTATGCAACCCGCTCGAATCTTTAAACTCAAGAGGTTTCTCACTTACTCACGGCTATCCAACGTTTTAGGGCCTTCGCCCTTACCTGATTTCAAAGAACAACATTTTCCGTTTCGTCACTAAGTGTACTAGTCATCTTATCTCGGATCAATAGGAATATATCGATGCCCTCGCCTCATCCCTGCACAAGGATTTTTTGCCTGGCCAAAAGGTCTTTTTCGTTAGCAATAACTTCCATCAGCCGTGCGGCAGAACCGTTAGGAATGTTCTTCCCGGATTCCCAGGCTTCCACAGTCTTTTTGGATACCCCAAGAACCATCCCAAAGATACTTTGACTAACCTTCAGCTCTTGCCTCAACGACTTAATGTTCTGCGCTTCCCATTGAGGAACGGGCTCAATGACTACTGTAGTCTTTTTCAGGTCAAGTTTCCCTTCCTTGAACGCCTTAACGTCTTCCAACCCTTTCATGATCTTTTCAAATGCTTCTCCCACGGTCACGCCTCCTACAAATTCTTAATGAACGCTTTCATCGCTTTCTTTTCAGCTTCACTCAAGTTCGTCTTCTCGTTTTTCCCAAAGACAGCTAGCAAATAGAGTGTTCCGTCTTTTGAATCGTCCCAATAGATTACCCGTACGCCAGAGCTCTTTCCACTATGTTGCCATTCCTTTCCCCACCGAAGCTTCCTGGCCCCTCCGGCTCCATCAATCATCGGTCCGGAACTTGGATACTCTGCCAGATAATTTTGCAAGGCTCTCATCTCGTCGTCAGTCTGCCCCATAGCTTTCCAATCACCACTGAACCCCTTGGTTTCAACAAACTCCCGTTTCATTGGATCTCCATACAGCCCTATCTAATAGGGTATGTTTTACTATTTTATTTGTCAACTCTTTCTTGGGTCCCCAGTCCTGCCACCCGTTCCCTGTACTCTTCATCCACTGGCCTCTGGTCTGGCAAAACTCTTTAAGCTGTTCTTGGTCCACCTGTTCCAACCAAGCTCCGATGGCACCGTTCAGCTCCGCGATGGACGTTAGCCCTTTCTCCCTGGCCATTGGTAGGAAGTGGTTGCCCAAGTATCCGATGAACCGCTCCACCTTGCCTTTGGTCTGAGGACGGCGGACCTGACAGCGTTTGAGCTCGAAACCGATTTGGGCAGCGTACAGGCTAAGCGACGAGTTGACCTGCCATTCCGGGCCCATGGCGACCCAGCCGGGTTTCATATTGTTGTAGAGAACCTCAGCAGGGACGCCGCCAAAGTAGGTAAAGGCTTCGTTATGAGCCGCCAACAAGACTGGAGAGGTCATGGACGATGTGAACAAAACAAAAGGCTTGCGGCTGTAGCCCAGCAGCATCACGAAGGCGTAGACCTTGAGGATGTTCCCGTCGACGATCCATCGCCCGCACTCCTTCCAATCTACCTGAGCTTGCCGTCCCGGTTCCGTTTCAAACCTGAGGACGGCTTTGATCAACACCTGTTCCCGTTTTGAAGCTGCATACTCCCGAAGAATGGTCATTCCACCCTTATACCCCTTGGAACGTAGCCGCTCGGCCAGAACTGTGAGGTTGAAGAACTGCTTTTCTTCGAGTATTCTATCGATGTCCGGTCTGTACGAATCCAAGAGACTTGGCCTCGCAGGCCTTAATTTGGGTTGAAAGTCGTCCCCAAGATACTTTCGGACCATCCGGTCTGAGACCCCGAGAAGCTCGGCAATCTCCTTCTGTTTGTGGCCTGATCTGGCCAGGATGCGAGCTTGATGCATCCTATACTCCTTTTGACAAATGGGGCGGTTTTTCCTTTGGGTATTGTGTGGTAACAACACCGTAAAGGGCCGCCCTTTTCATGTCAAAAGCGGAACTTGGAAACCTATGATTTCCGGAACTTTATCACCGGTGATGACAGTCAGCCTTGAATTCGTACATCTTTCGCTGAGTCTTAGTGTCAAATCTCATGCCCAGATGGCCTTTTAAGGCACTCTCGTTTTACGCCGAACTTTTCCTAATTTCCGGAAAGATGTTGTGTAATGAACTGAACTTGCTCATAGATTACGGCAAACCCCACAGCGCATATTACCATAATGAACACCCATTTCGGGTTATTCTTAGCCTTAACTTTTCTCCAATTCCATAGTCCTAAAAAAGCGAATCCTATGACTAATAGACCAATAAATGTTGTTGGGGCAATATAGAACTGTGCTAACCAGATGTTGACAGGATCCAGCCAAGGCTCTATGAATTTGTTATAAAACTGAGCTTTAATGTTCAACATTAGTCTCCTTGAACAAAATCTTACTTTGTTGCATTTACAGTCGTGTCCACAACAGAACCCACAACAGTAGAGGTTAAAAGTGTCAGGATATTTTTGATCTGAGAAATTGAAGTATTTAAGAATTGTCCAGATGCAGCCCTAAACCTACTAACAGTCTCATCAAACTTAGGGGCCAAACCAGGTTTAAACATCGGGGCAATATCAAGTGAAAGACTCGTAATTGAAGTAGCAATTTTCTTTGGATTGCCAGTCACAATATTTGCTAGAAGGCCTCCAACGTCTAAAGCTGTCGCAGCAGACTCGGCTGCTGCAGCTCCAGAAAAATCTCCCATAACTAGTGATCCCATGGCAAAAGCGTTAAAACCAAGAGCGGCATTACTCGCTGTGTCCGCTATTTTTGGGGCAGATCCTTTGACGTTATTTATGGCTTGCTGAACACTTTGTTTGACACCATAGATAGCATTGCTCACCACTCCATTGACAACGTCACCGTAGGAGCCTTCGGATTCGACTTGAGTCATGTTGTATTGCGCTGGGGACTTTGAGGAACTTGATACGTTATTGTAAGGTAATTTATTTGGACTATTTTGGGTTTGGCTTTTTGGTTGCATAACAGGAGCTGCAGGCATACTCGGTTTCTTTGCAGGAACATTATACTTATTGGTATCCGTGTTGTAGGTAACACCACTTGCCAACGAAACCGTTTCCAACCCGCTCGGATCTTGAAACTCTAACCGTTTCTCACTTACTCAAGGCTAAGCAATATCTTAGGGCCTTCACCCTTGCCCGGTTTCAAAGAACACTCGCGTCTAATCCGCTTAGAGCAGTATAAAACCAACCTGGACTAACTGCAAGTCCATTGCTTTAACTCACTTCTTCTGAGGTGGTCTTATAGAACCTACCCCTCTGATTTGAGGTTTCTTTGGTACCTGAAGTGCTGGCATTTTAATTGATGCCTGATTTTGCGGAAGGTCGTTGACACTATAACCTCCCCGTGAAGGTGTTTTCTGGTCAGGCATTTTTGGTATTGACCTTTGCGTTCGTGGACGGACCAGCCTTACTTGCCTCAGCTTTCGGAGGTTTCACCGGAGGCATCGAAACCTTCGAGCTATTTTGAGGTAGCTGACGCTCTTCAATGATCGGACTTTGGTTCATCACTCGATTTACCTTGTTCATTCTGAATCTCACGTATAGTTCCTTAAAAAATAATCGTCCACTAGGCGGTTTGCCAAGTCGATTAACTTTGTCTTCTTCGGCAATATATAGTGGCGGTTTCAGGAATGGAACAGCAGTACTTCCGACGGAACGCCCTGTTTGGGAGTCTTGGGCCGGACTTTAATTTCCATTTCAAGGTCCATTTGAGTGAGGTATTTTACCAAAGTCGAGAGCTTGATGTCAGTCCGGCCTTCAATCCGCGAGATCGCTGGTTGCGAAAAGCCTTTGATGTCAGTCTGTTTGACCTTGTACTGTTCCCGTAGTTCCGCCAGTTTGAGGATGAGCAATTCCCGTTCGTAGATCTCATTGGAACGGACAATTGACTCTTTACTCATGACGCTTTCCATCGCCGCCATCGCCTCTTTCACAATCGCCATCTTTGCGCCTCCTGCCTCTTATTGGGAACTCTGCACTTCTTCGTACAGGGCTTCCGCTTTTGCAATCAATTTGTCATAGAACCGTTTGTCCTCTGACCCGCCTTTCACGTCACCAATCAAGAGCAGGCACACCCGTTTCCCGGTGAAGATGAAGACAATCCGGTACTTCCGACCCTGGGCCTGAACCCGAAGTTCTTTCAGGTTCGGGTACTTACTGCCCTTGAGGGTATCCACATAGGGCCGAGCCAAGGATGGCCCCTTTTCAAGAAGCAGTTTCACGTAGGCGCGAACCGCTTCTTTTACCGGGTCCGACTGGGCCTTGAACCAATCCAGGTACTCAGTCGTACTTTCAAGCGCCCATTCACCCACAAGTACCTCCCGACCTGACTCGCTGTCCTTGCTCTTGTTTCAAGAATATAACGCAGACGTAATATAACTTCAAGGTAATCCCTGGATCTTTTCCGATCCTCTTGCCAGAACCTTCCACTTTCGCAGGAGTTCAGCCTTGAGACTGGCGGCGGCCTGCCGGTACTCCTCATCCACTTCCCGGTAGAGTTCGTTTTTCCGAGGGTGGTAGCTCTTGAACATCCGCTTGAGGCCCTAGATCTGTACATGGGTGTAACGGGCGGTGGTTTCGATCGACGAATGCCCGAGGAGTTGCGAAGACGGTGCGCACGTCGGCCCCGGCTTCCAGAAGGTGCATGGTGCAACTGTGACGGACGGAATGAACGGTGCGATTCTACTTCGGGGTCCCTGCTTTTTTTAAGGTTTGGGCGAAGGCCTTCTAAGTCAGGGTCTTCGTCAGGCGGCCTAATGGCTGGCTTAACCTGCGCCACCCGGAACGGACGGCGTCAGGTTGAAGCGATAATTAGGCTCATAGGTTGTCCGAAATCTACTTCACTCACGACATATTCAATAGGCTTTAAACTTCACAATTATATTTTTTCAGTCATTCTGAGGCACAATAGATTTGAAAACCACCGATTTATTTCTTCGAACTTAATGGAACATACCAATCATCAGAATTTTCTATTCCTGTCCCCAATGTTCTTTTGACACCGAAAGTTCATGAAACGTCATCGTCTTCAAATCCACTTCACAGTCTGCGGCACGAGTGTCTCCAGCAACGTCAATCATCATCTGAAATCTAAAGGAATTACTTAACCCATCAAAGTTGATACCCCATGAGTCCCTTGTTTGAATAATACCTTCAAACTTCTTGTCCGTAAATTTTTTGATCATTTTCCCAGACTCCAAATCAAATATTTCTATATAATTTCCCGATTCTTTGTTCCAACCATCGCGAAACAAATACTTCATGTCGGCGGATAATGCAAATGACCGAATCAAAGGTAATTTCCAACTTGTCGCTTTCCCATCTTCAGGAGTTATTTTCCAAAATCTGCCTTCATTAGCATATTCACCATATTGAAAGATTTCTCCCCAGACAAACCAAGACGAAAAAGACTTGATAAAAGCCGGACCGTTTCCAATAAGCTTTATTCGTGCAAATCGGACTGTCTTCGTCCCATCCTTCTCCAAAAAATCAACATAGTTGTACCAACCTTTTGGATCACCAAAATTGTAAGCGTCTTCGTGTACTATCACGTCTGAATTGTGTGCAACCGGGGTAAAATGAAATTCCACCAAATTGAGGTTTTTACAACTTCCAACAAGCACTATCAACAGAATAAGAAAATACCTAGAGAGCAGAGAGGCTCTCGTCATTTTCCGCCTCCAAACATTCCAGTAAAGAATGAAACAATCGGATTCTGCTTTTCTACCGGCGAGGCACTCGTTACAGCATCGACTTTCTGACTTTCAGGTAATGAAGGTGCTTTTGTAAAGTCGTAAATCTCCTTCACCGCAGACAAATCTATGTATGATGTTTTGGCGCCGTTTTCTTCAGTAACTACCTTCCATGTTGGACCAAGTCTATCTTCCTTCTGCAAGTCATGCCCAGAGCTGGGCGCCACCATACCCCACGCCTTACCATTGAAATAATGAATTCCGTTTATGCCAACCCAATGACTTTCAGGTCCCTTTCCGAAGTTAATCGAAATCTCGGCTTCAATTGAGTACCCTTTCCCCGTGTCTTTGCTGAATCCTACTATTTTTTTTGAAAGGTCTCCTTGAACCGCTCTAGTCCAATAATCTGGTGTTAAACCCTTACTTTGCGCATAATCAAATATCCTTTGTCTGCTTGTCTCTGAACTATTGGGTTCAAAGAAGGAACGATCAATATTCAGGGTTGACGGATTTACATAGGTTCCAGATGCGGCACTTACAGAATGCGCTGTTGCGAACAAGGTACAGCCATAAAGGTTGATGGTATCAGATTCTTTACCATATCCCAGTCTTACTTTATTGTACTCCTTGTCGCTCATCAAATTCGGAGAAGACTGATCAATTATCCACAACCCGCTCGGATCTTGAAACTCAAGAGGGTTCTCACAATTCTTGACTTCAACGTTACTTAGTGCCTTTGACTCGTCCTGATTTTTAGAAGATGAGCCCAGATTACCGGAGGTAAGACACAGAATCATCCAGTCGGTCAGAATCTCGAATTGTAACTGTTGAATGGCCGCCAGAACCAAGACAGTTGGTGTCAGGGGATGGGGGGAAGAATTGTGCAATCGGAGGCCTGGGGGCATGGCATCAGTTTACGCCGACTTTTCTGCCCAGGCAAGGTGTGCTATCGGGTCAAGATGGCAGCTACATAGTCGGGATTCTGTTCAACAATTTTCAAGAGGGCGCGGGCTGGACCATCCGGTTTGCGCCGCCCTTGTTCCCAATTGCGTAATGTAGCAGGGCTGACCCCGATCATCAAGGCAAACTCGTTTTGGGTCTTTCGGGTCCGTTCACGGATAGTTTTAATGTCCAACCGTGAGACTTCAAAACTCCTGCTGGGTTGGATATCTCCCCGCATAATCGCTCCGGCTTCTTTAATGCTGCTTACCAACGCTTCAAAGTCTTCATGTTTCATTTCCACTCTTCCCTTACCAGCTGAACCAGTTTCTTTTTCTGAACTGGAGTCAAATCAACCTGCTCATTCTTGGGATAGGCAAAAAGTAAGTAAATTTGGTCCTGGTCATTCTTAAAGTAGTAGATGACCCGGATTCCTCCCCGTTTTCCACGGCCTTCACCACCCCATCGAATCTTACTTAAACCATCAGTACCTTAAAGGACGTCTCCAGCCTCTGGTTGAAGGATCAGAGCATCTTGCAAACCCTTGTGGCTGTCATCGTCCAGAAGTCCTAGAATCTGCCTGGTGAACACGCTGGTTTCAAAGAACTGCATAGACAATAATGTGCCATTGACGTACATTCGTCAATGTTCTCCTCCCAGTCCTGCCACCCGTTCCCTGTACTCTTCCTCCACCACCGCAAACAATCGGTTATCTAGTATTAAATGGCTATACCGGGCCGTGCTTTCGATGTTGCTATGCCCATTCTTCAAGAAATGGGTTGCCGTCGAATGCGGGTTATTCAAGGCAGAAGTCCTTGGGAAGCAAGGACCTTGGATACGCCGAGAGGATGTTGAATTGGCAACGCTGGAATTGTTTTAGAGGTTCAACACCAAACTTTTATTATAATCAACCGGCTCGTTGAGTCCGGACTCAAAGAAAAAAGGCCATCCTCAAAACTTTGGATGACCTCATTCGCGCCAACTCCTGATCTCACCGAAACTCGATCACCAGTTCCTTTCCTAATGCATGGGCTACTTTTTCCAAGGTTTCCAACCGAGCACCTCCAGAGCGGTTCTCTAACCTCGACACCGCTGACTTCGTCGTCCTCAGTCTCCGAGGCAATTCTTCCTGCGTGATACCCTTTTCCTGCCTCAACCCCTTGATGACCAATCCCACCCGCAATTCAGCAAGTTCCTGTTCAACCATCCCCTCAAATCCAGAGGACACGCTGGCCCGCTCTCGAATCATCCGATCTACTTCGCTCCTTTCGTACTCCTCTGCCAATCGGCTTTGTAGTCCTTCGCCTTCTTTATCTCAGAATCCGGTGTCTTCTGCGTCTTCTTTTGGAAGGTGTGGGTCAAAATCACCAGATTCCCCTTGTCCCAGAAACCCAAAAAACCGGTAAATATGCCCCGCAAGCCCTACTCGGCACTCGTACAGGTCAAGCACGCTGAGCATTGGTTCCTCCCGTCCTTCCATGAAAACCTCCCAGGCTTACTCATAAGGAATAAGAATTACGACCTCACCATGATAGGTATTTTATCAATTTTCTTCAGCCCGAAGGGGAGCCTAAAACAAGGGAAGTGGTGCTTTTCGAGGGTTGAAATAGACGAATTCTGTGGTTATTGACCTCATGTAATTAACCATTGACATTATTTTTTTGTAACCCTCTTCGCAGGAAGCGGAGAGGGCCTGCACTCTCCTGGTTTCTCTTAGACCGCAGAACTCATGGGCGGATAACCCGGAACCCGTAGGCATTACCTTTGGCATAAGGATAATCGTAGTTGATGTAACTCAGGACAAAGGTGGTACCAAGGGAATTCCAATAGCCTTCACGCAACATTCGTTGAGTTCCCGAGGTTGGTCCCTGGTAGTTAGTTTGTGCCGTGGTAGGATCGGAGCCCTGCCAGTCCCAGCACCATTCCCAAACATTCCCACTCAAATCGTAGATTCCTAACTCGTTCGCCGTCTTGGTTCCCACAGAGTGTGTTGTGCTTGAACTGTTCGAGCCATACCAAGCATAATTTCCAAGGTTTGCTTGGCCACCACTTGCCTCAGTACTACCTGCATAACCTTTATTGTAACCTGCCGTATTAACTCCACCAACAAGATCACTGGTCAGCCCGTCGCTCATGCCACCCATAGCCGCCCACATATTTTCCATTCGCGTGGGTAACCGGTAACCGTTGGCATTGGTGTTGACGGTTACAGCGTCCCAAGTCGTATTGTCAGCGGTAGGAATCGTACCCCAGGATGAGGGACTAGTACTTCCTCCAATTGAATACACTGGGGTAAGCCCTTCATTACTACTTAAATCGTTACAAAAGACGAGGGCAGCATACCAACTTACGGTATCCACAGGATGATTAGAGACGGAGCTGAAAGAACTGGGGTCCGCTAACCCGGTCACGCTGGCGAACTGAGCTCCCGTAATCAGATTCGCACTCATATGAAACGTACTCACCGTCATATTCGGGCCCCCAGACTGCAGGGTGAAGGTTCCCCCCGCTACCGGAACAAGCGTCCCAATATTGGTCGAGGTCACATTGCCGAGCTGGCTTAGAGTGATGCTCACAGAATTTGTCCCCGTGGAGTTAACCGTAAACCCTGACGTTAACCCACTCCACACTACGGCATTGCTCGAGTTATACGCATACGCCCAGAAGTCAGTTGCTCCGGTCGCATTGACCTTAAAACTCCCCGTCCACGCCGAAACACCCTTGGTCAGCGTTCCGCTTCCTTCGCTGGTACCACTTTGAAGGGCCACAATCAACACCTTTGTTACGGTGCTATCACTAATCAAGCTTCGGGGTGACCCAGTCGAAGTGCTTGCCGTCACCGCAACGTTAGCAGTCCCCCCACTTCCAGAACTTCCACTCGATACGAAGTTACTGCTTAACGACGCCTGGGTCGGATTTGAACACCCCACCAAGACAGCCAAAGCGGCACCGACAACGGTTAGGGTAAATCGTTTCCTCAAATTCATAGGTTTCTCCCGAATCGTCACTGCGCTGTTACGCTAACGGTATAGTTTGTTAACTCGGTGACCTGCCCCAGCTCAACGAGCTCGGGGGTTTGGTAGGTCAATTCCACTATTGTTGGAATTGGCTTCAACATCTGTTCTCCCTCGGTAAATATTTATTAACTTTTTTATAATATACAAAATCAATCTAACACAATATGTTTCAAAAATCCAAAAAATAAAAAATAATTAAAAAAAACCCCCGAGGTAACCTCGGGGGCCTATTTCACCTTAACGTTTAAAAGACTTAGAAGCGGAAGAGCATGTCTTCGTAGGTGGGGTACGGGTAATAGTCTGCAGGCAACACGCCTTCTAGAGCGTCCACGGCAGAGCGAACGCCCGCCATAGCAACAAAGACCTTTTCGCGGTAAAGTTTGGCCTTCTTGTGAGTATCGCCTTCGTCACGAGCACCGGCTAATTCTTTTTCAAGCACAGCCAGGGCGCCATAGGATTTTGCCAAAAGATCACCACCAGCCTTAAGCTGAGCTTCAGGTCCGCTGACGTCAACCTTAACGGCTTTCAGGGTTTCGATACTCGCTGCCAGACCAGTCAGCCATTCCAAAACGGAAGGCAGAATGTTCTTCTTGACCATTTCAATCTGGACACCGGCTTCGATGTTGATGGTCTTGGCATACTTCTCGAGGTAGATCTCGACACGACTATGCAGCTCTTCTT
>JAJXVP010000079.1 GCA_021782055.1 bacterium
AATGGATATTCAAACCCTCGATATTCAAGGAATGACTTGCGCTTCTTGTGTTCGTGCCGTCGAGAGAGCCGTGGCCAAAGTTCCCGGTGTGAGCGAAGTTTCGGTAAATTTGGCCACCGAAAAGGCCCGTGTGGTCTTTCAGAACTCGGCGGACTGGGCTGCCGTCCGGGATGCTATTCTTGATGCCGGCTATCAAGTGGCCGCCCCGGAAGCAACGCAGGCTCCGAAAGCGCCCAATTACTTTTTCCGTTTCATCTTGGCCCTTGTCAGCGCCGTTCCTCTGCTGTTTCTCGCCATGAGCCCAGTTTTAGGCTTTCCGCTTCCCGCCTTTTTTAGGTCGTCGCCTTCACTTTTGGTGGCTTTAGAGCTGATTCTGAGTGTCCCCGCCCTGGTGGCAGGTAGACAATTTTATACTGTTGGGTTCCGCTCTCTTGTTCACTTATCACCCAACATGGATTCTTTGGTTGCCGTCGGCACAGCGGCAGCCTTTATTTCTAGCGCTGTGACGGCAGTCCTTATCTTTACGTCCGCGTCCGGAGCCGCGCTTCACCTCGTCGAACATTTATACTTTGACACAGGGGCAACGATTATTGCCCTAATTCTGATGGGTAAAACGCTCGAAGCCAAAGCTAAGGGCCGCAGTTCTGCCGCCTTACGCCAGCTGTTAAGTCTGGCACCTCCCTCCGCATGGCTAGTAGAAGAGGGGGGACTTCGACGGGTTCCTGTCGACGATTTGCACCTCGGGGACATCATTACCGTCAAACCAGGCGAGAAAATTCCCTTGGATGGCGTGGTCGTTCAAGGTTCTTCGGCAGTCGATGAAGCCCTTTTGACGGGTGAAAGTCTTCCCGTGGAAAAGGCTCCCGGGGCGGTGGTTTATGCTGGCTCTTTGAACACCCAAGGCTCGTTTCAATTCCGGGTCGAGAAACTATCTGGCGAAACCGCTCTGGCGGGAATTGTTCGCTTGGTTGAAGAGGCTCAAAGCGCCAAAGCCCCCATTGCCCGTTTAGCCGACACCGTTTCAGGTTATTTTGTCCCCGTAGTTTTTGGCATCGCGCTTGTAACGTTACTCGTTTGGCTGCTAACAGGCCACAGTTTAGCAATGGCCCTAACCAGCTGCGTGGCTGTTCTTGTTATCGCGTGTCCTTGTGCGTTGGGTTTGGCTACCCCCACGGCGATTATGGTGGCTTCGGGCAAAGGTGCCGACTTAGGGATTTTCTTTAAAAATGGTGAAGCTCTCGAAACCCTCAACAAAGTTAAAACCGTTCTCTGGGACAAAACGGGTACGTTAACCAAGGGCAAACCTGAAGTTACTGGCACCTGGGTCGCACCAGGACACGAGATGTCAACGTTGCTCACCGATGCGGCCAGTGTTGAGCAAAGCTCTGAGCACCCTTTAGCAACCGCCCTGCTGAAGTTTGCACGAGCTCAGGGAGTCACCCCAGAACCTGTCACAAACTTTCTTGCCATTCCAGGCCGAGGAGTCCAAGCCGAGCGTGGCGGAGTTGCCCTTTTAGTAGGCAACTTGGAGTTTTTACGCACTCATAATATCGACCTTCTCCAGGCTCCCGCCGAAACTCCTGGAGCCCTCTATGTCGCCCGCGCTGGCCAGCTAGAAGGTCTTTTGACCGTAGCAGATAGCATCCGGCCGACCTCACCCGTAGCCGTAAAAGCCCTACACGAACAAGGGCTACAAACCGTGTTAGTCACTGGCGACTCCCGAACAACAGCACTCAAGATAGCTCAAGAGTTGGGAATAGCTGAGGTTGAAGCCGAAGTGCTACCGGGCGCAAAGGCCCAGGTTGTAAAACACCATCAAGGAAAAGGTGCCACCGTCTTTGTCGGAGATGGTATAAACGATGCCCCCGCCCTGGCTCAGGCTGACGTAGGCATAGCCGTGGGAGCCGGAGCAGATGTCGCTATAGAATCAGCGGGGATTGTTTTGGTTAAGGCCGACCCTCGGGGCGTCGTTGATGCGCTCGCCCTTAGTCAGCGTACCTTACAAATTATCAAACAAAACCTCTTTTGGGCCTTTGGTTACAATGTCTTGGGCATTCCTATAGCTGCCGGCATCTTGACCCTGTGGGGAGGCCCCGCACTGAACCCCATGATCGCCGCCTTGGCGATGTCCCTCAGCTCAGTATCGGTGGTGACGAACGCCCTCCGGCTGAAAAAATTTCATTCAAAATTTCCGCCAGCGGCCAAAGAAACTTCGCCCCTAGCGGAGGAAAGGAAGGTTACGATGAAGAAAATCATTACTGTCGAAGGCATGACCTGCGGACATTGCGTCGCACGCGTCACAAAAGCGCTCTCGGGCGTGGCGGGCCTACAAGGGGTCCAGGTCGAGCTTTCAGGACGAGCACAAGCTGAAACTGACAGTCAGGTTGATCAAAAGGCCCTAGATGCGCTTTTGAAAAACGCGGTAGAAGAGGCCGGGTATACAGTTACCCAAGTGCAAACTTTGGCCAGCTGATGGAAACACCCCACTGCGCTTCGTGTGAGGTCACGCACCGCCCTCTGCCACTAAAAGACGATATGCAAACACGGTTAAAAAGAATTGAGGGACAAATTCGCGGAATCGCGCAGATGATCGAACGCGATGCGTACTGTGATCATGTTTTACACCAAGTAGCGGCAGCTCGTTCTGCCCTTGAAGCTGTAGGCAAACTCGTGTTGGAGTACCATATCAGGCATTGTGTGACAGACAGAATACGGCAAGAGGACCCCGAGATCATCGAAGAGTTTCTAGGTACCATCAAAACTCTCTTGCGCTAAAGTTCTAGCCAGTAGACCTTTAGCAGAAAATAAAAAGGCCCGGAAACCCGGGCCTTTTCTCTTCGTCGATCTTAGTTAGTCGCGGGCAATCAACAAGGTTTTCGTGTCCAAAACCAAGGGCAAGTTTTTAGGCTTGTTACCATGATCCTTTACGAGTTCAAGATGAACTTTTCCATCCGAAAAGGCGCGAAGGTTAATCATCACAGCAAAGAGGTCTTGGAAGGGAGCAAGCACTGCCGGAACATCGGCGCCGGCTTGAGCGCCTTCGTCCTTCAACGACACACTAAACCACAGTTCAAGATTGTTTTCTTTGGCGAACGAAGCAAAAGCCTGCAAATCGCTCACTTGGGCATGGGTAAAATCATACTCATCAACAATGACCGTCTCGGCGGCAAAAGCTTTGTCGCCAAGCCGCGCTTTGACGCTGTCAAAAATATGAGCCAGTGTACAAGCCTTGGGGTCAAAATTCATGATCATACGATGGTGGATCATTTCATCGTGAGCTTCCATAGCCAGCTCGAGATTCTTAACTTTTGAAATCTCTGTAAAGATTTCTTCGTAATACTCAAGAATATGATCAGTCCGAGTTGAAAAGGTCACATGAATGACACCTTTTCCCTGAAGCAACTTATCGGTGGCCAGGTGAACTAACGCCGAGGTTTTGCCCACACCATGACGCGCCGAAATTACCCCAAGATTACCCTTGCCCACGCCACCATGGGTTGAGCCGTCAAGTATACGCAGAGGACTCTGCTTGACCAGTTCTGTTTTTACCATCTGTGTCTCCTTCTTACTTCTGCAGAGCCTTACGCTTTTCTTCGTAATCTTTTCTCAACTGTTCCGCCACACTGTTCGGTACGCGAGCATACTTGAGGAATTCCATGGTGAATTCGGACTTACCCTGTGACATAGAACGAAGAACGGTAGAATATCCAAACATCTCCGAGAGTGGTACTTCCGATTCGATCCGGCAAAACTGTCCGTCCTCGGTGGAACTCAGAATGACGCCCCGACGTTGGTTGATCGAACCAAACATATTACCCTGGAACTCAGTGGGGCCTTCGAGCACAACTTTCATGATCGGTTCGAGGATCACCGGCTTGGCCTTCATGTAGACTTCACGGAAGGCGCCAATCGCCGCGGCTTGGAAGGCCATATCGGAAGAGTCAACGGGGTGAGACTGACCGTCATTGATTGTAACGCGAACACCAACGATGGGGAACCCGATGAGAGTTCCTTTCTTGACGGCTTCTTTGAAGCCTTTGTCACAAGAAGGGATGAACTCGTTGGGGATAACACCACCCTTAACCATGTCGACGAACTCGTAGTCTTTTTCGTCGAACGGCTCAATAAAGCCCGCAACACGACCGTACTGACCAGAACCACCCGTTTGTTTCTTGTGGGTATAGTTAAACTCAGCCTTTTCTGAAATCGCTTCACGGTAGGCAACCTGCGGCATACCCGTTTTAACTTCCGCTTTGTACTCACGCTTCATGCGCTCGATATAAACTTCTAGGTGGAGTTCACCCATACCCTGAATAATCGTCTGGTTCGACTCGGGGTCGACAAACGTACGGAACGTGGGGTCTTCCTTGGTAAAGCGGTTAAGAGCTTTAGCCATGTTGTCACCAGATTTTTTGTCAATGGGTTCAATGGCCAACGAAATAACCGGCGCGGGGACGAACATCGAGGTCATGGTCAACGACAACGAATCATCAACAAAGGTATCGCCTGAAGCACAGTCGATGCCGAACAGAGCGCAAATGTCACCCGCTCCCGCCTCGTCGATGTCTTCCATGTGGTTGGAGTGCATTTTTACCAGGCGGCCTATTTTAAAGCGACGCTGGCTGCGCATATTGCGAAGTTCCATACCCTTCTTGACCATACCCTGATAAATGCGCACGTACGTCAGCTGTCCGTATTGTCCATCGTCCAGTTTGAACGCCAAAGCGACGGTTGGTTCTTCGTCAGCAACTTTCAAGAGAACTTTTTCTTCGTTCTTGCGGGTATCAAGACCATAATTGGGCTTCTCATTCGGGGACGGAAGGTAATCCGAAACACCATCCAAAAGAACCTGGACGCCTTTATTCTTGTACGCAGACCCCACAAAAACAGGAGTCAGCTCTCGCGAGATTGTTGCTTTGCGGATAGTGGCTTTGACGAGTTCAAGAGGAGGATCCTGACCTTCCAGGTGCATTTCCATTAGCTGGTTGTCAAACATTGACAACTCTTCAAGCAGAATTTCGCGGTATTTCTTTGCTTCTTCGATTTTGTCTGCGGGAATGGGCCGGTGCTGGACATCCAAACCGTCTTCACCCTCAAAATACACCGCATCCATGTTTACAAGATCCACGAGACCTTCAAACTTGTCCTCAAGGCCAATGGGCAGGGTTACAAACACGGCATTATGGCCAAGCTTTTCTTTCAGCTGTTCACGAACGCGATAGGGGTTCGCACCTGTTCGGTCAGCTTTATTGATAAAGGCTAAGCGGGGTACATCGTAGCGCTTCATTTGGCGGTCAACGGTGATCGATTGTGACTGAACGCCGGCAACAGAGCACAACACCAAAATGGCGCCGTCGAGAACCCGCAGAGAGCGTTCCACTTCAATAGTAAAGTCGACGTGGCCTGGGGTGTCGATGATGTTGATAAACTTGTCTGACCACTGAACGCTGGTTGCGGCGGATTGAATCGTAATACCACGTTCACGCTCCAGATCCATCGAGTCCATCGTGGCACCGACACCGTCTTTACCCTTAACTTCGTGAATGGCGTGAATACGCCCGCAGTAGAACAGAATACGTTCTGTCAGGGTTGTTTTGCCCGAGTCAATGTGGGCGCTGATACCTATGTTGCGCATCTTATCAATGGCAATCTTCATGAAAAAACCTCTCTGTCGGATCCTTGAGAATCGTTATAGAAAATGTTCGACCATTATAAGGATTCCCCCCGTCTTGGACAAGGGAGCCTTGACAGGACGTGGGGAAAATATCAAGAAAAACTTATGAGAAAACGGTTAGGGCTTCGTTGCAGGAACTAGTTTTAAACGATCCCAGGGTTTAGGAGACCTGAAAAAGTCCTTTTGAACCGTTACTTCGGCCATGACCGGTGCCGTTGTGCTTAGCAACTTCACCTCTCCTAGATCTTTATCATCCTTGGGGTCTCGCCATGAGAAAACTTCACCAACTTCAAGCTTTAATGAGGGCAACAACCACAGCGAGAGCGTTTTGTTGTCCACACTGACAATCATACCGTCGTAAGTTTTGTTATTTACATTGACAAGAGCTGCCCAGCCCGCATCATATTGCGAAATAACCTTTTTCTGGTCCTCGACTTGACCTTGTAGCTGAGCGATCTGGGCTTTTTCACCAGCGATTTCAGAATCCTTGGCCGCCAGGACTTGTGCCGAGGAGGCCAAAAGGCGCTCGTATCCTTGAAAAGTCTCGGCTTGAAGAACATCCAACGAGCGTAAGACACCTGGTACGGCATTCTCAAAGGGGATATTCTTCAAAATTGCCATTAATCGTTGCAGTTGAGCAATTTGCGTCCCTTGTGCAACCCTTTCAGTAGGGCCCACAGCGCCATCCTGGGCTAAGGGCGCAGGCAACGGGGGAATTTCAAAACTTTGGGTAAGATTTTCATAGGCGCTCGTAATCGCCTGCACATCCTCGGGCAAAGCTTTGGGGTTGTATTTTAAAATCAGTTTTGCAATTTCGTCGGCTTGGCGTCGCCGAAGGGCCGCCAAATATTCCGCATGCGCTGTCCTCAGGCGTTCTAGGTTTAGTTCGTTCGCCCGCGACATGGTTTGAATACGGTCCTGGTAGAACGACTTAAGTTTCGACATTTCGATATCAAACAATTTTTGTTGCGAGTTGAGCCGTTCTTGGTTTTCTTTGTTCAGCTTACCAATTCGGTTGTCATAGCTGTCTATCTTCTTTTGTAACTCTTTGGCCTGCTCTTCTAACGGTTTCAGCTGATCATAGGCGACTGCCTCAATATGCCTAAGTTGGAAGTCAAGGTGCCCCTTAATCTGTTCTTGTTTTTTTTGAAGCACGGCAGGGGGATAATTTGCAACACTCACCATATCGAGTTGAGAATGCGCTTCTTGCCTAACCTGCTCTTCATCATCGGCCTGTTTCTGCTTAATAATAGCAATTTGGTTTTTGACATCCGTCAAGTCATTCTGGTTCTTTTTTACCCCGTCAAACAAATCGCGAAGATTCAAATCATTGAACTGACCAATCTGAACGGTTTTTTGCTGATTCGCCTGATCGGACACCAGAGTGGCCACCACGGCACCGACCGCCATGACCAGAAAAAAGCTAATTGTAACGATAGGGATCGTAAAACTTTTATTCTTGGCGGTCTTAGCAAACTCGACCTCTAAATCAAAAGTTTCTTCCCGGCTATCCGATTCAAGCGGTTGACTGAGAAAGTGGTCTTTCGTCCCTCGGACGATATCTTTTATTTGCTGGTCATTGTCCATATACCATTCCAATATTGAGGAGGTTCAGCCCCGGATATTCGTTCCAAAAACACACCTGCCGCTTCTAGGCCACAACTTTTAAAGGCTTCCTCAGCAGAACGCCAATCCCCCTCGTAATAAGCACGAAGGGCTTTTCCGTATTGGGCAAAACTGTTTTTTAGGTCTTCGTCAATGTTCCGTCGCAAAACCGGCCAAAATACCTTTTTACCTTCGGTTTTTCCTTTTACCTGAACCATATCGAGCTCTAAGAAGTAGTAATCCCCGGTATCTGCTTCTACCTCGCTCTTGATCGACTCCGACACGATGACAGGAACGTGGTAAATTCGCGTTAACCCCTCGAGTCGGGAGGCCGAGTTCACATTGTCGCCGATGACGGTGTTGGTCATACGAACATACGAACCAATATTGCCATAGAAAACTTCACCACCATCAATGCCTACCCCGACTTCGATCATGACGGCTTTAAAGACCCGTTCTTCTTCGGGTGTTAAACTTCCTCGCTCAAGAATGAGGTCACCGCGTTTTTGCATCATGACTTTCCGCAGTTCTTCGGCAACGGCTTGAATCTCGTAAGCGGCGGCTACGGCTTTGAGGCCGCGTTGGTCTCGGGCCCCTTCTATCGTGCCAAACACAGCCAAGAGAGCGTCGCCAATAATCGACCCGACAATTCCATCACGGTTTTGAATATGACGAATAGCCTTGTCGTAGTGCAGGTTGAGCAGTTTGATAATGTCATTTCCCAGGGTTTCTGTCATATACGTAAAACCCTTGATGTCTGTGAAAAGAATGGTCAATTCTTGCTTTTCACCCTCAAGGCGAATCTGACGCTCTTTATAAGCGCGGTACGCTACGTCTTGAGTAACAAACTTACGAAAGATGTTCATAAGGTTCTGAATAGTGGCCGACAGCGAGTTAAACGACAAACCCAAGTAGGTAATGTCGTCGTTTGGTGCACCTTTGAGCTCGATCATCGAGAGTTCTTGAGTCTGTTGCATTCTCATCAGGCTGTCGGTAATGTGGTTGACATACCGGAACAGGCGTTTAAGAACCATTATCGACAAGAACAGAGTGATGGCCGTCAGAAGGAGAATTAAGAACCCAATGCTGTAAAAGATCGTCCAGCTAGCAGCCAAAAATACTTCTTGATCTTCGGCACGCACCAAAAAGGCTTTCCAACCCGCATGATACTTGTAGTAGCCAAAAAAAGTTCGTCCATCGGCCTGAAACGTCAGTGGGCCTTCGGTTTTACCGTGTTTTTGGAGCTCAAGCAGATGATTTAGTGCCTCTTGATCAGGAAACGTTTTCCATTTGAGCGTTGGCGAAGCAAAGTACAAAAACGATCCATCGTCCCTTAGCCCAAACGCCATGGAGTTTTCACGGGTAAGGCTGGGCAAAGCTGACTGAATCAAAGTTTTCTGACTGTCTGGTAAATTCTTATTGTAGGTATAGACATCAAACTGCGTACTCGCGGTGATGTAGTTCTCTTTTAGTTCCTTAACCAGAAGTTCATTCATGAGTTTGACTTGCTGGGCACGGTTCAAGATCAAATTGATATAATTTGTGGTAAAATTGGAAACGAGCAGAAAGAAAACAAAAAGAACGGCAATTTTCCCATACAGGGGAATCACACGAGTCGACCCAACTTTATGAAAAAATCCGGACTTTTGAACGGCCATTCCGGCCCCCTTGAACTTGACTTTCTTACTTATGGTATCGCCCCGCCAGCGATTTTTCAAGAAAAATTCTCAAAGTTTTCTAAAAAATAAGTTTTTTCATCAATTTCTGACTTATGGCAAAAGACGAAGCTATTGCTTACTATAGGTTAACAGGAACGTGTTAAAACGATAACGCAAAATTTTGGAGAGCCTAGAATGAGTGACCAGCCGCTCTTTGATCTGCGGGGAATGTCCGAGCGCGATGCCAAAGAGTATGTCGCCTCCCTTTCCGCCCACTACCATCAGCTCAGCACAGAGTTAGAACAAATTTCCCTCGATCTTGACGTATGGAATCGCCGGGTGCAAACGGCTGAAACTGCGGGTAGAGCCGAACTTGCTGACCAGGCCCGGGCACGGGTAAACCAACTACTCGAAACCCAAGTCAAGCTACAAACCGAGAGGCGCGATTTTCAGCTCGGACTAGACAAACTCAAAAGCGATTTAAAACTTTTACCCTTGACGCAACGAACTATCGACCCTGAACTCTTACTCGAAGCCTTAGAAAAGGTAGCCGGTCCCGTCGACCAGCTCACCCCCTTGGCTCGACAAGCAGAGGCCGAAGAGGCACTTGCCGCTCTTAAAGAACGCCTTAAAGGTGAAAATAAGAGTCAAGAATAAGCTTGTATTTCTTTAAGGATCAGCTGGCGAAGCCTCTCTTCGAGGCCGACCGAAGCCTCAGAAAAAAGCTTAAAAAGGTGACTTTGTGGCATAGGGCCATCAGGAACGAGAATGGGGGTGGGGCTAATTCTCAGCTCTTCATCTTCGGCCCACACCCCTGTATAGACGGCCCCTTTAGCCCTTTCCCAGGTGAGGGCGTGGGTTGGTTCACCGGCTTTCAGGATTACCAACTGAAACCCTGTAAACTCCCCACCCTTGTGAGGGTACCAGACATACAGATGAAAAGCTTCGTCAGAAAAGAATCGGCGGAAGGCGCCCGGTTCTTGGCGGATGCCCAGGTACTCTTGTAGCATACAACCCTCAAGGCAAGTTATCGATCACAGAGGTTCCTAAGTCGGATCCCAATTGGTGATAGGCTGAGCTTTCTGCTTCTTTTGCCGAAGAACCCACGCCCCAACGGGTTCGGGTAACACTGTACAAGAGCCTACCCGTGGCAACCTCCTCAACCTTCACGGTTCCCGACACTCGGACAGTTAACATATCTCCATCCTTACCCGTTTGATCAACGTGAAATTCTCCCCAAGCAACCCGAGGAGTATGGGGCGAACGGCTTGTTAACAGCCTAAGAGCCCTTTCATCCGAGGCTCCCGCTAAACCTTCAGACGATACCGCTCGCAGTTGAAAACCTGCTTTGGTCATCACCTCTGTAAAACCGCTTGAGGCCTCATTTTGCGCACAGGCCCAGGCTATCGGGTACTTTAAAGCCGCCGAGACAACCTGGTAGGCGATGTTAAGGCGTGTTCGCCCCACCGCATCTTCGAGAGCATCCACCGGGGTCCGTGATTCATAAGGGACTTGCGATAGTCGATCTAAAAAGGGCCCCGCATCGAGGACGACAATAAGTTCAGCGTGACCGGCAAAGTCAGGAGCAGGAAGCTGACACGTCGCAATCCCATCCGCGCCCGTGGTTTCGGGAACACTGCGAAGCACGAGGTGTCCATTTTGTCGCACCTTATAATTGAAGCGTAACGAGGCACCAGCGATAGGAACCGCATCCGCACCTGTTCCTCTTACAAGTTTCACCGCGACGGGCTTAGGAAA
>JAJXVP010000080.1 GCA_021782055.1 bacterium
CCGCCCGTGCCCAAGGCATAGGCATCCTCAGTGCCCGCGAAAACCAATTCCAGATATCCGTTATGGTGGGTTCGCTACTGTACCAGCCACAAACTTGACAGTGCGACGAGATTCCTTATGCTTAGATCAGGCTACTTTGAAGGGGGCTTTTATGAAGCTGGGCACGAAACTATCGATCGCTTTTTTGTCGGTGATGATTCTGGGTGCGTTGATCGGGTTAGTCGCCTGGCTGGGTGTAAGCCGCATTACCCAAGCCGATCGACAGCTTTTTCAGCACGATGTCCAAAGCCTTGCGGCCTCCCACGACCTGACAGCGGGCTTTTTAAAACTTCGTATCGCCGGAATGACCTTAATCGATGCCCTTACTCCTCAAGAACGGCAAGAAGACAAAGACACCCTTTTAGCCACTGAAACTGCTGTTAAAAACGCCTTGGCTACCTATCAGACCTATGACCGGAGTGCCGAAGCGGCAGGATTCCTCAGCCAGCTCAATGAACACTTTTTGCGCTACCAAGCTGTCGATAGTGAAGTTACCTCAGCGGTTCTTGCGGGAAATATGAAGGCAGCCCGTGAGGCCTATTACACCGTAGGCGAACCACTGAGCCAAAAAATCAACAACCTGTTTGACCAGATGGTCGCTAAAAATCGGGCCTCAGCCCAAAAAAACTCGGCCGACAACCAAGCTTTAGCTGGCGTGCTTAAGGACGTCTTAGCGGGACTTCTAAGTGCTGTCGTGCTTTTGGCCGTGTTGCTGGGGGTGTTTTTTGCTCGGTCGATTGTACGACCGGTCAAAGCACTCGGTCAGACAGCCCAGGACATTGCCGCAGGAAAGTTGCAAAGTCAACTCGCACCGAGCTTAGTTAAGCGTAAGGATGAGCTAGGGCTTTTAGGACGTTCGATGGAATCGATGATTAGTTCGCTGAGACAAAATGTCTCGCTGGTTTTGACTGCCTCGGGCAACCTGTCTGAAACCAGCCAGGGTCTTCAAGGCAGTGTCAAAGACACCAATAACGCCGCCGACAGCATCAGCCACAAAGTCGAACAGACGTCTGCGCTGGTCATGGACCAGAGTGCCAGTGTTACCGAGACAACGGCAACCTCAGAACAGATCGTTCGTAACCTTGAAAACCTGGATGGTTTGATTGCCGACCAGGCCGCCAGTGTTACCCAGTCCTCCGCTTCAATTGAACAGATGATGGCTAACATAGCCGCCGTCAACGCCAATATGGAAAAGCTGGGACAAGCTTTTAGACAGCTCGTTGAAGTCTCGGACGAAGGCCGAAAAAAAATTGACGGTGTTGTCAGCGCCATTGGTGACGTTGCGGGACATTCCGAAAAGCTCCGCGAAGCCAACACCGCCATCACCGGAATCGCCGCTCAAACTAACCTTTTGGCTATGAATGCCGCCATTGAGGCAGCCCATGCGGGCGATGCCGGACGAGGCTTTGCCGTGGTTGCAGACGAGATTCGCAAGCTTGCCGAATCCTCCTCGCAAGAGTCCCACGAAATCGCCAGTGATATTAAAACCATCCAAGCCCGGATTCAAGCCGCCAAAGATGTTTCAGCGGCAGCCGATCAATCGTTCAAAGCGATTCTGGAACAGCTAGATATCTTGGGTCGCTTTGAACAAGAGATTACGAGCGCTATGAGCGAGCAGAACGAGGGGTCCCGGCAAATTCTCGAGGCCACTGGCCAAATTAATGCTGTCACGGCCAAGGTTCGGGGCAACTCTTCAGAAATGCTCGAAGGTAGTAGGACCATTACCAGTGAAATGCAAAAGCTTTTAGAGGCGACTGAACAACTCAGGAGCAACATCGAGACCATTGCCCAAGATTCTCGGGCTATTCGGCAGACCGTCGAGCAAGTTGAAGGTTTTAGTGCCAAAAACACGGAACTTGCTCAAGAACTCAAAACCGCGATGAAAGTTTTTCAGCTCTAGAGAAAGCCCCGTCTAGCGAAGGCCTCGTGACTTATTCCTTGGTTAGGGTATCGCGAAAGCTTGTCCAGGCGGCATCCTGTTCTTTTTCACTATAATGCCGTGAGCTTACCCGCACGGGCGGCGTTTTTTCTGGCTTTTCAGAACCTTTGTCGGCAGAACGAGCGGCTGCACGACGCCGCTCTTGCCAATCTTTTTGACGAGCTTTTCGCTCTTCGGGCGTTAAGGACTCTAAAGGTTTATCTGCAACGGGATCTTTCGGTCGCACCCCCTCGGCCTTAAGGCCAGACCCCAAGGCAATACGAATCGACAGGGGTTTGACTGAGCCGAGCTTTAAGGTGGCAAAAGTTTCCGCTTGGGCCTTATATTGCCCTGTCACACGCTTCCAGAATTGGGTGATGACGTTTAAGTGCCGAAAGGCAGCCTCGTACAGCTGAAGCACGTCGATACCGAAGATTTCTTGCAGGGGGCGAATTTTCATCGTACCCGGTCGAAATAGCTGTTCCATGAGCGCCTGCATCTCTTCGACAGAACCTAGTTGCAAAGAATTTTTTCCAAAGTGAATCAGAGCTTCGGCCAAAAGCTTCGGATGATCTAAAAGTTCCCCTACTAAGGTGTCATTTTTTCCGACCCAATCCGAAAGGGCATGCTCTAAGTTATCTTTGTTGACAAAAGTGAGGTCGCCTGTGCGGTTGGAGGTACGCACGAGCCGCTCCATACGATTTGCAAAATCTTGCCACGCTAGGTTTTGAAGAAGCTCAAAGCGTTTGACAAAAAACTGGTACAGATTGTCCCGATGTACTAAACCCGCTTTGAGCACAACGATCGGCGAAAGACCTGTTTTTTGAGAGTTTGTCATGAATTGTTGACGAAATTCTTCCTGCAAGCCGGCAAACTTTTCACCATACTTTTCAGCGAACAAAAGACGAACATGCCCCTCTAAGTCTTTCTCGGGCATGAGAACTTCTTTGTCCTTCAAGATCAATTGTTCCATTTGCCGCAAATCGGTCTGTCTATCTTCTTGTTCTTCTTTTTGGCGCCTCAGCTCTTCGAGCTGATTACCTGTATAGATTCGAAAGAACTCCGCTGCCTGAAAAAATGCTTTTTCCAAATGAAGTTTTCGGTCGGCAGTTAAATCGTCTCTTTGTTTAATGATGGTTTCGGTCAGAGACTTCCAAAACCCTAAATCTTTCTCGTCAACTTTTCGTGTTAGTTCGCTCAAGGGCACATTAAGCCACCTCGAGAGCAGGGTCAAAACCTCGGGGTTTTTTAGCGACAGCCTTAACTTCGACACCGAAAAGCTCATGAGTAAGTTCAGCGTCTGACTTGTCGCCAAAATCTTTTCTTCCTGCAAAATCAGCAAAAACAGGGTTTCTGACTTTGCCGATTCCTCAAAACCCGACTTAGAAATGCTTTCGGGGGGCAAATTCTGAAGGAATTCTCCGGGGAGCGTCAACTCGCGGGATTTTAACAGCGCCAAGGTTAAAAAAGGATTGTTAGGGTTTTCGCAGGCCGTTTGAATGAGATCTTGCAGAAAGGCGAACCAAAAGCGTTTTTCACCTTCGGAGCAAAGCAGAATTTTGTCTGGTGAGCGTTCGCCTTTGCTGTTCTTCTTGTAGGTTAACATTCCCAACTTTGCTGCCTTAAGACGGGCGAGCAAATTGACCATTTCGGTTTCAACGTGAGGAAACTGCCCAAGTCTGGCCCCCACAAAGCTATCAAAATCCACAAAGGGTCGCCAGGAATCGCACAACTGATGAAAAAGATCCCGCTGAGCGGGAGCCGTTACGCCAAATTGCGAAAGCAATTCTTCCCTCTGACGTTTATCAAAGCGGATGTATGGTGGCGGTACGATCACGTTTTCGTTCATAGCGTTTATCATACAACCGACACGCGCAAGCTTCAATCTCTGTGGGTTGTCTCTTGAATACGAGGTTTAGCTTGAACAAGACAGGCTGAGCCGGTAGTATATTTGAATGAGTTCCCCGTCTTCTGAGCAAGAGCAATTTATTGGCAATGACAAACATTTAAAGGTTCTTCGTCAAGCCTCCCAAGCCCACAACGCCTCTCTTTGGCATGATTTTATAGCAACCATGGGACCTCGCTTCCGCGCAGATTTGCGCGGTGCCGACCTTCAAGGTTTTTGGTTGGTTGGGTTTCGTTTGGCGGGGGCCCACCTCGATGGTGCCAACCTTTCTGACGCAGATTTGACGGGAGCCGATCTATCGCGTGCGAGCTTGCGCGGGGCTAGGCTCCAAAAGGCGGTACTCACTAACACGAAGCTTTCGCCTACCAAGGTCAAAGTTGTTGCAAGCCGCGAAGAACAGCCGCTTGACGAAACACAACGACGGCGTTCAAGACTCGAAAAGTTAGAACAATCAGCACAAGCGCTGTTAAAAGATCGAGAACAGCAACAAGAGGCCCTCAGGGCTCAACAGGCTCGGGTTCGAGCTAAAAATTCACCAGTACCCTTCCAGGCAGAAACGACGGATAACGACAACTAGACTTTTGGGTAGCTAGCCTTTTGGGCGGCTAATCTTGCGCTAGTACAAGCCGATTTCGCCCACCTTCTTTGGCTCGGTACAAAGCGTCGTCCGCTCTTCGAATAACGTCATTCGGACGCTCAGATTTTTCCGGAAGGAGTTGTGCTAAACCAAAACTCACGGTGATGGGAATCTCATGCCCTTCGTGTGAAAAGGAAAATTCCGCAATACTTTGCCTGACGCGCTCACACAAGGCAACAGCCTGTTCCAAAGCAATGCCTGTGAGGATAAACCCAAATTCTTCCCCGCCGTAGCGCCCTATCGGGTCCCCTTTGCGAAGGCTGACGGTAAGAATGCGGGCGACTTCTTTCAACACGTAATCGCCAGCCAAATGCCCATACTGGTCGTTCACGCGTTTAAAGTGATCAATATCCATCATCGCAAACGCCACGGGGAGGCCCTTGCGCCGGGCATTATAGATTTCCTTATCGAGAAGTTCAATCAAGAGGGCGTGGTTGTATAGGCCAGTTAGGCTATCTTGCATAGCCATCGCCAAAAGTCGGTCGTGATAGTCTTTGTAGCGCAAGGCTGAACGGACGCGGGCAACAATTTCGACTTCATCAAGCGGCTTTTTGACATAATCAAAGGCTCCGCCCTCTAAGGCCACGCGAACATCTTCCCCTTTGGTACGGGCCGTCACCATGAGGACGGATATCGTATTGGTTAAGGCATTTTGTTTTAAAAGTTTCAAAACCCCGAGGCCATCAATCCCTGGCATCATGACATCGAGTAGAATCAAATCCGGGGTGTGCTGAATCGCCATAGGTAGGGTATCGAGGCTGTTGGTGGAAGTCAGGACTTCAAATCCTTCACGTTCTAGAATACCCTTGAGTAATTTTAAATTGAGCACACTATCGTCAATGGCAAGAATTTTCTTGCCCTGATTTTCCAGATTCAACACACGGGACTCCTTAGGAAAAAACGCCCTTTATTTTAGGCTTGCTTTAGTTAAATTGACAAGGGGAAGGTTTGAGACAAGGCTTTTTTTGCCGCAAGCCAAATGCGGCGGTGCACTGCCGGCATCGCAAGCGTTTCAACTTCCTCCACCGTGTACCAGCAGCCTTTCCATCCTGCGGGTAATTCGGGTTCTTCTACGGCGCGCAAGACGGGGTAGAGGGTGTCTTTATATTTGGTATACGTATGAAGAAAAGTGCCCAAGTTGAGGCCATTTTCATGGTCTGAGGCTTGGGCAAACTCAGCAGCTCGAGGGGGAAAGGACCACAGGCGCGAAAAACGTCCCGCCAGAGGTTGCGCAAGAAAAATCTGAATAGAGGGTGGTGTTTGCCGATTTGGTAAGGGTATTTGCCGCCACCCCACCAAAAGGGGCGTGGCTTTTTCCTGAACCTGGCGATCTAACCGGGCAGGAATGAGATCCGTCTGCTTTTGCTGATGGGCCAGGCAAACTTGCACCAGGGGACAAGCCCGGCACTCCGGTCCCCGAGACCGACAAACTTGTTGACCTAAATGCATTAGCGCCAAATTGAACGAGCGGCTGGGATACAGCTTAAAAGCCTCGTTGGCTAAACCTTTTACGATTTTTTCAGCCTCGGGTGTCCATTGAGGCCAAGCGTAGAGGCGTTGAAAAACGCGCTTCAGATTAGCATCAAGGGTCAAGCTTGGTCGGTTAAAAGAAAAGCTGGCTATGGCGGCGGCAGTGTAAGAGCCCACACCCGGCAACTTTCGAAGATCCTCTTCGTTTGAAGGAAAGCAAGAGGCACCCTGTAAAGCTAACACCTGAGCAGCCTTCCAAAGATTGGAACCTCGGCTATAATAGCCTAAGCCCTCCCATTCCCGGAGAACTTCGCCTTCTTGGGCCATCGCCAAAGCCTCGACAGTGGGCCAACGTTGTAACCACCTTTCGTACCGAGGCGGCACAGCAGAAACCACCGTCTGCTGGAGCATTACTTCAGAAATCCAAACTTCATAAGGATTTTTGGTCTCGGACCACGGGTAGCTTTTTTGGTTCGCCTGCCACCAGGTTAAAAGTCGGGGACCCCAGTGTTCAAGCTGAGAGAGGTCAACGCTTTCAGTCACGAGGCCGCCCTTTCAGTCATGGAGAGGGTGTTCTATCCACAAAAGACGACCACTCCCCGGTAGAAACTCTTGGTTAAAGTCTAAGGCCACGACCGTGGCGGTATGAAAGGTCAGCTCGCGGTGAACCGACGACGGCGTCAAATAAGAAGCAAAAAGGGCTATGAAGGGATTGTGGCTAAACACGGCCAAACGCTGTGTTCCGTTCTTAACCCGTGACGAAATCTCTTCAAAAGCGTCTGTGAGCTCAGCATCGGGCGTTAAGGCCGAACTAAGCTGAAGCTCCTCGGTTGCCGACCCCATAAAAATCCGCGCAGTGGCACGCGCCCGAGCGTAAGGGCTTGAAAGAAAAACATCCGGCGACATTCCCCGCCGACGAACTTGGTTCGCCATCGCCTGGGCTGTCAGAATTCCCGTCTCGGTGAGTTCGCGAAAAGCGTCCCCGTCGGGGTGGTAGTTCTGAGCCTTGGCATGACGAACCAAGTACAATGTCATCTTCCGTATAACCTCGTCAGTTCACTAAGATTTTGCGCCAAAGCTTCGCTCAGCTGCCCGCCTGTCAGTCGCCAGGCCCAATTGCCGCCAAGCGTCGACGGTGTATTCATTCTGGCCCAGGACGGCAAATCTAGCAAGTCCTGAGCCGGAATTACCGCATAAACTGCGGTAGAGGCCAAAGCCGCACGAATAAAACCCCAGGCAATATGGGAGGAATGGTCGTGAATATAGTCACGGGAATACTTTTGGTCGTCAGGCGTTGCCGCTTCCCACCAACCTCTAATCGTATCATTATCATGACTTCCGGTGTAAACGACGCAGTTTGACCCGTAGTTGTGGGGCAAAAACGGGTTATTACCCGACGCTCCTGCTTCTTGAGAATCAAAGGCAAATTGAAGGATTTTCATGCCGGGAAAAGCAAAGGCATCCCGCATCTGCTCCACTTCTGGGGTGATGACGCCCAGGTCTTCGGCCAAAATTGGCAATTGTCCCAACCGACGCTTAACCTCAGCAAACAGTTCCATTCCTGGTGCCTTTACCCAGCGGCCTTGAATCGCATTGGGCGCGCCAAAAGGAATTTCCCAGTAAGCTTCAAAGCCACGAAAATGGTCAATACGGATGATATCCACCAGCTTCAAAGTGGCTTGGATACGTTTGATCCACCAAGCAAATCCCGTGGCACGCAAGTAGTCCCAATTGTACAGTGGATTTCCCCAAAGTTGCCCCGTTGCCGAAAAGTAATCCGGGGGTACACCTGCCACAAAGAGGGGCTCGCCTTCTTCGTTCAAAAGAAAAGCATCCCGATTGGCCCAAACATCCACCGAGTCGGCAGCGACAAAGATAGGAATATCACCAACAATTTGAACACCTTTTTGGTTGGCATAGGTTCGCAAAGCTAGCCATTGGCGAAAAAACCAAAATTGCAAAACTTTTTTGACTTCGATAGTCGAGGCCAACTTTTTTCGCCACACGGCCTCGGCTTTGGCTTCTTTTAAACGGATGTCGCGGTCCCAAAAGTTCGACCACATTTTTCCCCAGGCCCCTTCGGCCTCGGCTTTTTTCTGAAACTCTTCTTTAACCGCCATGAAAAGTGCAAAATCGTCTAGCCAGGACGCCTCTTCATTTAAGAAAAGTTCGTAGTCCTCTCGGACGCTACCCGAAGCATGGCTAAGAAAGTTTTTTGCCGCAAGGTCGAGCAAGGGCATCTTCCACCAAATAACCCAGCCGTAATCGATCTTGGCGGGGTCAAAGGCCGGAACCTCGTTGAGATTCTCAGCTGAAAGCCAGCCTTCGCTTACCAAAGAGTCTAAACTAATCAGCAGAGGATTCCCGGCAAAGGTTGAAAAAGAAGCATAAGGGGAATCCCCATAGCCGGTGGGTCCCAGGGGTAAAACTTGCCAAAGGGTTTGTCCCGACTTCTCAAGAAAGTCAACAAATTCATAGGCTGATGCGCCTAAGTCCCCAATCCCGTACGGTCCCGGCAAGGAAGTAGGATGTAAAAGTACCCCGCTGCGCCGTTGATTCCCCATGCGAAACTCCTCTCTGCCAGCCTCTAGACTTGGCCGTGACAATGTTTATATTTTTTTCCACTGCCGCAAAAGCAGGGTTCATTTCGTCCTAATTTGGGAGCTTCGCGCGTGATGGTGGTCGGAACCACCACCCCTTTATCGTAAAACCAGCGGCCATTAACTTTCTTAAATTCGGCAATTTCATGATAAGAGTCTTTGAGACCTCTTTGGGAGTAGGTGGCGATAAACTCCACTTTGCCCCAATCGTCTGAAACCGCTCCTTTTTCTTTCGAAAGGATCTTTAACCCTAGCCAGTTCGATTCTCGACTCCACTTCCGGGTTTCTTCGATCGACACTTCGTCACGCTGATCGCGCTCATGCGTCGACTCAATAAATTCAATCTCGCCTTTGGCGTATGCCGTATAACGGGCACGCATCAAAGCTTCGGCCGTGGGGGCCTCCACTTTGCCTTGAAGAATCGGCTGACAACAGCTTTCGTAGGTAAGACCAGAACCACAAGGACACTTTTCCATGAACAAACTCCTGGCCTACTTTACCCTTCACCGCTCCAAAAAGAAAAGAGGTCTCAAGGAGACTTCATGACGGCGTTGAAGGTCATTATACACACGTGTGTTTAATCTGACAAGAGCAAATTATTTTAAAAAAAGTGCAGCACCTGTTAAATAAACTAGAATAGTGGCTATATCGGTAAACGCCAGCACGAGGGGCCCCGCCGCGACGCGTAGCTCGAGTTTCAAGACGCGAACAAGGTAAGGAAACGACAAGCCAATCAGACCAGCATTAAAAACCGCCAAAACCACGGCCGCACCGATTATCACTGGACCCCAACTTCCCGGCTCTAAAAAGCTGGCCAACAAACCGACCAAAAGGCCTAACGGGATTCCCAAAAAGCTGCCCATCAGTGCTTCGCGGAGAGCCATTACCCCGTAGGACCGCCTTTCAAGAGCGGGTTTATGAGTTTCTTGAAAGCCTAAGGTCATGGACTGAATCGCCACACTTTCCCCTAAGGCAAGGACAAGGGCTATAAAAAAGGACAAAAGGATGTTTTTCTCAAGCGAGGCGGCATACAGGCTCGAAAGCCAAGCACAGACAAACCCACTAGTAACAGTCGCCAAAAGCCACGGAAAGCGTCCCCAAAACACGGCGCCCCAGCGACTTTGGCCCAGAGATTCTAGCCGCACACCGATGGTTTGAAAGATTTCTTCGACCCTAAGCTTATCGGTGAAGTCCACTTCTTGCCCGGTAATCACTTTAAGGTCAATAACGCCCTGCACCCGATCAAAATCATCCACCACAGGCAACGACAAGTACTTGTGCCGCGAAAATTGTTTAGCGGCTTCGACAAGCGGTAAAGAATCACGCACCGTTATGAGGGATCCTTGTGCCATCTCTTTCAAAAGTCGCTCGGGAGGAGAAACCAAAAACCGCCTCACGGGAACGACACCTGTCAGTCGGTTTGCCTCGTCCACCGTGTAAAAATAGAAGATTTTTAAGTCGTCCCCCAATTTTCGTACCGCTTCTAAGGCCTCGGCACAGGTCAAACTCTCTGGCAAAGTTAAAAAATCATGATGAAGAAAGTCCCTAACAGGACGCTGATAGTGGTCTATTTCCATTTTCGCCATACTTTCACCATAGTCACGCGCAGGCCAGGAATCAAGGATAAGCGAGAGGACGTTAAACTGATCGCTTGACGAAGGTCGACCGAAGTCCTAATGTAACCTCGCCGGCTTAACGGTTTTTATGTCAGATTCATCTTTCACCAAGCGTATTCGGCGCCTGTTCTTCGGCCCCGAAAAAACGATTGATCAAAAAACTTTTCACTCGATGGCTCTCATCGCATTCTTTGCCTGGGTGGGGCTGGGTGCTGATGGTTTAACCTCCTCGTGCTATGGTCCTGATGAAGCGTTCCGTGCGCTGGGAACACATACCTCGTTGGGCTTGTTTGTCGCTTTGGCGGCGGCGTTTACCATTTT
>JAJXVP010000081.1 GCA_021782055.1 bacterium
TGTGTTTTTTTAAGGTTACAGTCGCGAAATTGCACGTCGGTGAGGGTGCCGGCATTAAAGCGGCTAAAGTACAGATCAGATTCTGAAAAGTCGCAGGCCTCGGCTTCAAGACCGTTAAAGTTTACATGAAGGATGTCCGACCCCTTCCAACGGCAATTTTTCATGGTGTTTCCTGAAACACTACAAAAAATCCACGTGGTTTCTTGAAGCGAACAATCGCGAAAGCTACCAAAATCGAGAAAACAGTTACGGAATTCACAGCCATCGAGCTGGGTCTCTTGCCAGGTTGAGCCTAAGAAGGCACAGCCCTTAAAACGCTTTCCCCGAAGGTCAAGTTGAGTAAAGGGCACACGATTAAGAACCAGAGACGAAAAATCATTTTTGCTATGGAGGTATTGCGTTAGGTTGCGCCGCCATTGGTCAAGATCTGTCAAATGGTTGACGCAGAAGGTACTGTTCCAAACCGCGTGCCGGCGACAGCTCTTCTCTTGGCAGGGAATTAAGTCAAACATACTCTTATTGTAACAGATTTTTGATAAAAGGGGACAGCAAGCAAAAGCCTAGGTAAGAATAAGCCTCACTATTACGTTATAGAAAGTCTCTTTGTTACTAAAACTTGGGTCTTGGTATTACGTTGTACTTTGCCGGTAGCCTTGGTAACAAAAGTCAGCTAGCGCTTTTTGGCGTAACTGACGGCTACACCAAGAGCGTCAAAGGCCAAATCCGCATGACGAACGGTGGGGAGTCGGTTCGAAATCATCGCCCAACGAGGGGCTTGTGACGCGACGGAACGAATTTCGGCTGTAATATTGTCGATCTCGTAGGTGTTCTGGTCGGTAGGAATCCAATGGGTCTTCATACCGGCCAGGTTTTCAAAGGCAGGAGACAACAGCAACGTCAATAAAGGTTTAAGGCTTTTTTCTTGGTTGAGCGGGGTAAAGGATTCTAAGCTAATAACCTCGGCAACGACAGGGGCCGGAGCCGGTGCTATCCAGAGACGAAAGTTTTGCGGAAAGTCAGTGCGATGCCGAACAAACGAACGGTAGGTGGTCACAAAAACTCGGGGAGAGTTCGGTTGACGCCAAGGCACGAGGTCAGCTGGGGCAAATTGCCAGCTAGAAGCGATCCAGCAGGGAGCGTTGAGCCAAGTTTTGACCCCTTGGAGCGCAGTCTGCCAGGCTGACGTGGGGGTTAAAAACCAGGCTGGGGCCGTACTGGTGAGCTTGGGGTTGGCTAAAAAAAAGACGGCTTGCTGGTAGAGCGGCTCCCGCCCCGGCAAGGTGATTAGATTCTTCCACGCCGGGGACTTCACCTGTGACCACGCTGGAAGCTGAGGCGGTTTTTCGTTTTGAAAGGAGCGCGAAACCCCAACTGGGTCATAAAACAGCGGCAGGTACTTCCAACCCTCGGGGGAATTTTGGGCCTCGACGAGGAGACCTCCTAGCGGTCGAAAGCTACCAGGAATGAACTTATCAGAGATCAGCTGGCTGGTGGGGGCACCCTGGGGGAGATTCCAAGACGGGGTCGAGGTCAACCGAACCACCGCACCCGCCTGAGAGCTTTGGGGCCACGAGCTGTCGGGCTGAAAGACAAGGTTTTCTAGCCCGTGAACCCCCTTAGCCTGAGTCTGGAGAAGCTGGCCCACCTCGGTGGCTTCCGGACTCACCAGAACGGTGATCCGGGGGGCACAGGAGGCCAGAAGAAGAAGGAGGGGGAGGAGCGCCCAAACTTTAGTAAAGTACATTGCCATTATTATCTGTTATACCGCCCGAGGTACCCAAGATGGTATTCTGTTCTATATACCCGCCATTATAACCGACGATCAAGGGGCCTACGTTGGGCGTTACTCCACCAGTGGCAACATAGGTATTTGATGATCCCGGTGGAGTGTTGGACAAAACGGCTACGGTTTCCCAATTTCCCGTGTAGGTAGAGGAACTGCCGTTAGAGCCGGCGGCTATGCTTGCCAGAGGCGTAGTGGGCCACGAAACCCGCAGTGCTTTGTTTGTTCCGCCGTAACTAATAGAGTAGGTAGAAATTACAGGCCGGATATCCGAGCCATTCTGAGTAGTACTGAAATCGCGTAACGTAATGCCATTATACATCCCGTTGGTAAACATTGTGTCAACGTAAATCGGGGTATTAACAGTCAGTGAGGTAACCTTTCCCGATGTATAGGTCGGCTGGATGTAAACATACTTAAGTCCACTACTGACAGAATCGTAATAGGCTAGGTGTAGGTTCCCTGAAGGGTCAACTGCCATTTTGACATATTGACCCGCTTGTGAATCAATAACCACTGGAGTACTCCAGGTTGTTGGACTGGAGACAGGATTGTTATTATAGATCAGCTTGAGTTGTCCGTTTGTGGCATCATAGTAGGCGATAAACACGTTGGGATTTGTACCACTGACGAAATATTTCATATCGAAATACTGAGAGTCGGCACTTCCTGTCGTCAAGTTAACCCTTCCGACGGGAGTTTGCAGTCCATTATCGTAGGCTCCAAAATCGTTATAGGTGTTTGTACCAGCGGTAGAAGCTTTTGTGATGGAGGCATACCACGTCCCGCCATCACCTGTATGATTGTCAAGCGTGGTCGTTTTTGCCGCATTAGTTCCCGTTTGAAAACTCCAGAACACGATACTACGAGTCGGATTACCTGAGGGTACCGTAGCATTATCAAAGTAGGCGACAAAGTTATTTGTCACCGTATTGTTACCTTGGGCTAAGATTTCTAGGTTTTGATAACGACTCATAGCCACATCACCGGCAGTATTGTAACTGGGATAGTTCGTATCGTTAACAAACGAAAGGTTACCTAGACCTAAGCCCCCCGCCTCCGCATTCCAGCTTGCGGCTTGATATCGAGTTGTTTTGTCTTTACCCCATTGTACTGATCCATAGTACTGATAACCTGTTTGGCCCGAATACCAGTTCATATTATGGAGGTAGATGTAGAGCGGCACCCCCGCGCTATTATAGCTAAAGTCACCGCCGTTGATGGACCAGCTGTTGGTGAGTTGAGTAGAATCAAGGTAAACATTCTGGCCGTTGGTAACATACATCCAGTCCATATTTCCGGTCTGCGCCCCTGTTGTCGTTATTTGAGGATGCATCACGGCTTCGGTGGTATTGGTATAGCCAGTGTTGCTTGGTTTCCAGGCCCAAATGAACCGGTCATCGTTGATTGTTGAGGCTTGATAGGTCCAACCTAAGTCTGGTCTGTTCGTAATATTTTCACTGTTTTGCAGATTGGTGGTTGCCGTTGGGTCTGCGTTGAAGTTATTGGTAGAGGAGTAACCGTTGGTTGTCAATGACACATAACCAGAGGTGGTAATCAGGTTTTTAGCAAACTGAGCGTAGGTGTAACCTCCACCGGCCCCATTATCAAGAGTAACGCTGGTCAGGGGAATGGAAACACCACCTACGTTAACGGTGTCACTGGCCGCCGCAGTGGGGTTGATATTCCACCCAACAATTTTCAAATTGGGGTTAGTCGTATCGGTAACATTAATGGGGTATTTTCCGGTAGAAGAACGTTTTAAGAACTTGGAGGTTCCCGAATCCAAACCTGTTTGAATATCAGTAATATAGGGAACAACATCGAAGCTGACGCTAGGAGGAGATGTGGCTAGATTGGAACCCATGAAGGTGGTGCTGGCGAAGTCTTGCACCTGAACAGTTAAGGTTAACCCTTTATCGGCGGTTCCTGCTACGAATGCAGAATTCCAGTCGAGCTCCCAGTTGGCAGTGTGTCCTGATGTGGTCAAAGACTCATTCGAAATACTGCTTTGCCATCCTTTGGGCGTTCCTGTGGCGACATTTACCGCTGAATAATTGTAACCGGTGAGTTGGTTGGTCACGCTGTTCCAATAGGCAATTTTGTACCAGGTACCTATGTTGGCCGCCGTACCGGTGTTGCCAAAGTCGAAACCGTGGGTACCGGTAGTGCCGTTGTTGATTTGAGCATAAATCGCTTGAATATGCTGATTATCACTGACCGATCCTGTAAATTTAATGGTACCAGATAGTTTGGGGTTCGAGTCGTTCAGGTTAGCAGGGAGTTTTGCCGTAATGAAACTATTGTCAAAATGACCCTGAGGTACTCCACTGAGGGTATAAATCGAAGAGGCTGATAAAGGCGTGATGGTGGCGGTAGGCGGAATCGTGTCGGTGTTCTGCACCGTTACTGTAAACGTTTCCTGATAGGATTGACCAATTAATGGCGTGCTATCGGTAACAGTGAGAACAAAGTTCTGCGTACCATCAGGTATGGGGGTGACGAGATTGTTCCAGTTGATCAGGATCGTCGCCGTATCGGTTCCCGTAGTCACGGTGGTACCGGTGACCCCCCAATATTCTGTCCCGTTGACTTTTAACGAGTAATTGAGGGTGCCATTTCCGTGCAAACTATTAACAACAATCTGCATCAATTTGTTGCGAACTACGAATCCTGTATTGATAGTTCCATTGGTTCCCGATGTACTTGGATAGTTTGTCGTTCCGTTAATTGTTCCGGCACCTGTTAAGTCAGTACCCAGCGTCGTGTTAGAGAATGCAGGTGCATTATTCGACACATACCCGTTCACCATATAATGGCTGGCATTTCCGGCCTGGTCCCAGACTACGTAGTGAATCTGAATGGGGCCATCCGGTAAGAGGGTAGAGTTAAATTGCACCGACCAGTTTTCGGTTGAACCATTTAAGGTTAACGACTCGGTAAAGCCATCGGCACCCGTATAGTTCGCACCAAGCGTCGCGATACTGGCGAAGTAGCCGGTATAGCTGGTCGTCGTGGGGTAGGTGACTGAGGCGCTAGTCGCACCACCCGCGTGAGTTTCGTCCATAGCGGTGAGTGTTAGCCCTGTGGTGGTCGTTGTCGAGGACGAGTTCAGGGACAAGAAATTAGCCCCCGCACTGTCCGTGACATAAACAACGACTTTGCTGATCGCCCCTATGGGGCCTGAGTTGGTGCCAAAGTCGGTCACCGAACCCTGCAAAGTGGCCGCCGTTCCCGTCAAAACGTAGTACCCGTTCAGGTTCCCGCTGGTTTGTAACGAGGGTGCTGTGAGGTACGGGCTAGAGTTGGGGTTAGATGTGGGGTAGAAGTTGTCCACACTCACACTGACAGGGCTTGTCGAGACTTGAGCGGTGGGCGTGGTCAGGTCCGAGGCCTGCAGATTCAAGCTGTAGGTGCCCGAATAGTAGCCCCCGGTGGTCGTACTGGGGTAAATGCTAGAAGAGTTCACGGTAATGGCCACGGCGTATTGGAAGTTCCCCGTGGTGTCACTCTCGATCGCAGCCCCTCCTGTGGGGATGGTTCCTGACGCGGTTACGGTAAACTTAATTCCCGCGGCAGGTGTAATGGTACTCCCCAAGCCCAAAGCTACCCAGGGGTTGCTCCCCGGTGTGGTGTTACTGCCCGGGTTGGTAATCAATAGCTTATAGGCTTGACCCACCGTGTAGGTGACAGAGGCGGCACTGGCTAATTGACTAGCCGGGGTGACGGTCACACTGTCACCACTCGAAGTGACAGAAGTTGTCTGCGTCGTCCAATTGGTTCCCGTAGTCCCCGCCGTTTGGTACACAGTGGTGGTCCCCGAGAACGGGTTGGTTTCTGTCAAATTGATGCTTGCCAGACCGTTCGGGGTCGAGATATTGCCCCCGACGGTAAAGGTTCCTTTGGCATCCATCCCCTGGGTATAGGTAAGGGCAGAGCCACCCTGGGGGGTCAAGGTGCTGAGGGTAATGGTGGGGAAGGTATTATTAAAGGTCATCGTCAGCGGGGTCAACAAGTTACCGACAAACGAGCCACGAGGCCCACCATACAAGGTGGCACTCCAGGCCCTGGCGGTAACGGTGACCGTCTGGAAAGAATTTCCCGTCTGGGGGTACACGTTGCCCACGTTGATGTCGTAATACCAGGTCACATTTGTCCCTTGGGTCATCAGCTTGGCGGGCGCCCATTGGTCAACGGCAAACACAGAACCAATACCCGAGGTAAAGCTGACGGCCGACCCTCCCGAGGTGGTTGAAACCTGGAACGAGTTGACAGTTGAGGTGGCTCCCACAACATAGTAGGGCGTTCCTAAGGTAGCGCTACCGGGTAGGGTTCCAAATTGGTCGGTAGGTTTAATGTAGACTACGGTGTTCGCGGGTAAGGGGGAACTCAAGGCCGATTGCACTGCAAAGGTTTTTAAATCGGCTTGAAGAATACTGGTCGGAACGCTGATCGAAGGGCTAAGCGACTTTCCTGTGGGGTCAACGTAGACCTCGGCGCTGTAGACACCCACCGGCTGGCTGGCCGTGCCGTAGATTCTCTGCTGACCGCCAAAGGTCTGCGCATTCGACGGTTGGGTAATCGAGATCACGGGGGTGTTGGCGTTGCTGTTGTAAACGATGTAATCGGTCACGATGGTCTGGTTGCCAGCGTTATCGACCGACAAGAAGCTGATCGGCATTAACCAGTAATTTGAGTTCGTTGTGCCGCCATTGGCATCGCAAGGATAGGCGTTGGTGGTGTTGGCGTAGCCGCTGATATCCCCCAGGCTGAGCACCCAGTTCGAAGCGGCGTTGCCTTGCGTCCAATAGCCGGGGGCTCCCACGGTTCCAGCTTTACCTAGGTGGTACTCAATCTTCTGGCTAACGCCGGAACCTGAGTCGGTCGTCGTCCCGGCTAAAGAAATTAAACCATTCAAGGGAAAACCCGAACCGCCAATGGTGAGAGTGGCGCTTGTGCCCGTGGCACTGGTGGTAACCTGGCTTGTCGTCGGACTTGTCATCGTGATGGTGGGTGCTACGTTATCCAAGCTGAAGCTTCGGCTGGCCTGGGTGGATTTGCCACTGGCCGAGACGGCTTGCACATAGGCGGTGAACGCACCGTTCGAGACCCCTGTCAGGGATAACGAAGGAACTAAGAAGCCCAGGGGCAGATTGGGACTGTAGAGCGTAAAGGTCCCCGTGCTCCCAAAGCTCAGTGTTGTTCCGCCAGTGGCGGCGGTGGCCAGGGTGAAGGTGGTGCCAGAGGCCCCCACCACATAGTAGGGGGTGCCTAGACTCAGCGCCGGAGTCGCTGTCGGCAGTGTTCCGGTAAAGTACACCACACTACCCGTTGCCAAGAGTCCGCTTGAGGTTGTTGTTACCGTGGACGAGCTATTAGTCACACTCACGACCGCTGTGGGAGCTTTCGCTGTGGCAAAGCTACCGGTACTCAAAGCTACCCAGAGGCCAGAGACCGGACTACCAAGGCTAGTGGCGTTGACTCCGTTCAGAGTGAACTCATCATTGGCTCCGGTCACCGACGAGGTCACGGTCGCTACCGTGTACGACGTAGTAGACGACAAGGTCACGTTCGAAGTGCCATTGTTATAGGTTGGCATGGTGGGGCCGGCCAGGTAGACGATGCTCCCCACCGATAACCCATGCGGTAGGGCTGTTTGGAACAACAGGGTTCCGTTGCTCACGGAGACACTGACAATCTCGTTAGCGGGTAAGCCCGCAGAGGCCCCGGTGAACGATGGGTTGGAACCATTGCTGGCAACAGCGTTCACGCTGGTTACCCCCAGGTTGTCTTGTAACGTACCGACCAAGGTGAAGGCACCATTCACCCAACTGCCTAAGCTGGGTGCGGTGACGCTCACGGCCGGCGAAGCGTTCGAAAGGGTAAAGTTTGTGTAGGTGGTGTAGCTCGTCGCATTGGCCGGGGTCGCAATATCGGTGGCGTTGAACACGATTTGGTACTGCCCATCGGGGAAGCTTGTCAGGGGAATCGTCCAGTTGACATTCTTAGGCGACCCGGTGACAGGTACGGTGGCCGAAGCAAAGGCATTCCATAAACCGGTCGCTGGGTTCTTGACGTTGATGGTGTAGGTGTAGCTAGCCACCCCTGAGGCATCCGACAGGGTCCCGGTCAGGTTGGGACTGGTCGACGTTGTCAGCGTTGTGGGGTAACCGGTACCGCTGGTGGCGATGTTGCTGTACGAGATCACCGGGGGCATGGTGTCTTTGTTAAACGAGGCTGTTTGGATGGTTTGGTTGCCAGCCCCGTCGGTGGCAATGACGGTGATCAGGTGCGTGCCTTCCGTAAGGGCCGTGACCGTTGCCGAAGAGATGCTGGTGCTCCAGGTGGCAGCTACCGGAATTGTCGTCAAAGAACCGGAATCAATCTTGTACTGCAGAGTCGACACGCCCGAGCTAACGGCTGGTGAGCCCGCAGACGGGTCACTGGCCGTCCCCGCAAGCGTGAAACCTGAGCTGTAAGCTGTGAGCGGCGTGATCACCAAGCTGGGCGCCGTTAAGTCGATATTAAAGACAGTTGAAATCGCTGTGGTGTTGTAGTTACCCGCTTTGTCGAGGGTCTTGATCAAAAGGGTATGGGCCCCTTGGGTTAACCCCGTCAACGAGGCTGACCACGCCGTGGTCCCTGTGGCTTGCGTCCAACCGATGGCATTGTAGGCGTCATTTCCATGGGTAGCCGGCACCGTATCGACGTAGTACCAAACCGACTGAATGCCTGAGCCCGCATCGTTGGCAGACCCCGCAATCGTCAAGGACGTGGTGTTCAGGTAGGCATTACTAGCAGGGCTCGTGATGATGGGCGTACCGGGCGTGGTATCCACAAGAATCGATTTTGTCACGGTAGCGGTTTTGCCCGCCACATCGGTTAAGGTAAAGGCGTAGGTGTGATTGCCGTCGGCCGGTAGAGGGCTTACCGCATACGACCAATTCGGTGTCGAGGTAGAAACGGGTACCGAAACCGCTGTGGCACCATCAACCGAAACTTTCATTGTCAGCGTTGTGCCCGCTACCGAAGAGGGATTGGTGTCGGTCGCGGAACCTGAAAGCGTAAAGGCTGTGTTGGTGATGCTCGCTACGCCATCGGTCTCGGTCAACACCGGCGGGTTCTGGTCGACGCCAAAGCTTTGAGTCACAGTTGACGACAGATTCCCGGCATTATCGTACGAGGCCACATAGACCGTGTATTCCCCTTCGGCTAAACCCCCAGACCCTAGGGTCAAAGTGGCATTCCAAGGACTTGTCCCCGAGGCCTTGGTCCAGGTGTTGGGTGCTGTCGTCGGAGCGGCGGCCGCTTTGGCTTGAACCAAGTAGTAGACCGAAGCGACTCCCGATGGTGACGTTCCGGGGTCGTTGGCAGAACCGTTGAGTGTGTAGGAGGTACCCGACACCCAATACGAGGGGCTCGTGCTGTTGTAGTTCCCTGGTTGGCTGATGGCCGTAGTGGGGGGGGTGGTATCGATAGTGATGGTACGGGTCAGGGTTGTGGTTTTACCGGCGACATCGGTGGCGGTAAACACATAGGTTTGGGTGCCGTCATTGGCGTGAGTGGTGGTGTTTACAGTTACAGGGTAGCTCCAGGTGTTGGGCGATCCTGCGGTAATGGGAACAGCCGTGGAAGCCCCGCCATTGACCGAAACAGTTAAGCTGAGGGTTGGCGGGGTGGCATTGGGCAACGAAGCTGGGTTGGTGTCACCAATATTTCCGGTGAGGGTGAAGTTGTTGTTGACCAAGCTCCCCACGCTGTCGGTCTTAGACAGGGTGGGTGGGTTGAGGTCCAGACCAAAGGGGACAATACTAGCAATGGCCTGAGCAGCCGTGGTGACATTACCGGCATTATCGACGGCTTTAACCCAGAGGGTTTTGTAGCCTTCGGTATTGCTCAGGGTCAGCGAAGCGTTCCAACTGGTTGTTCCTGTGGCTTTTGTCCAGCCGTTGGTAGCGGTTGTGGGGTCTTCAGTGGAATGGTCGGTAGCAGTACCGCTGACATAAGCACCGTCGGCCTTGACGTAAACGGCGGCTACGCCGGTACCAACGTTATCGGTAGCCACACCGGTGACTGACAAGGTGGCCGAGGTCGCCCAGGCATTACCCCCAGGAGCAGTTACGGTAAAGGTGGGGGCCTGCGTGTCGACGGTGAAGGTTTCGGTGACGGAGGTGGTTTTGCCGGCCACATCGGTGGCTGTCAAAACCACAGACCATAACCCATCCATGGTACCGTCGGTTTTAATCGTAAAGGGCATATTCCAGGTACCGGCATTGGTAACACCGGCATTGGGAGTGACCGTGGGTTGGGAAGCTAGGGTATAGGCACTGCCGTTGAGGGTAGCCGTTGCTGTAACGGTCAAGGTTGGTGAAGACCCATTAAGAACCGAGGCAGGGTCGGTATCACTGAGGTTGCCACTAAAGGCTGTAAAGCCACTGGCAGTAGCGGCACTCACGGGGGTAGAGGGCGTGTTCGAGGTCAGCGTGGGGGGTGAGAGGTCGACCCCAAAGTTTACGGGGGTGGTAGGCGAGACGTTCCCTGCGGCATCCACGGCT
>JAJXVP010000082.1 GCA_021782055.1 bacterium
GATGAGCTAACGCTGAAGCTTGTCGGCACCCCTAAGGTCACACTAGCGGGCGCAGAAATTGTCAGGGTCGGGTAAGCCCCAGGTGTGGAAAGGGTTATAGTCCCCGTTGCCCCCCACTGGGCGTACAAGGTGGTATTGGTCGTAGGCATGGTAAAACTTGCCCCCGGTTGGTAGAGCGTCCCAGTGCCATCGGCAGAGGTATTCCAACCCGTGAAGGCTCGCCCCGCATCGCTGAGACCGGTGGCAGTTGCTACCTTAACAGAGGTACCGACATTGGCCTGTTGGCTGGTTGGGGCAGTTCCCGTGCCGGTCGAAGTCCCAAAGTTCGTGTCATAAAACACTTGTGGTTGAACATCGACGCTGACTGTGGAACTCACGCTGGGGTTATCAACACTCTTCAAGGTGAGTGTCGCCGTTCCCCCCTGCACTGCCGTCACCAAGCCCGAGGCATCAAGTGTCACAGGTGCCGAACTCGCTGAAGTAGTCACCGAGGTCCAAAGCTCGTTCGAGGGTGTTGTTGTGTTGGCATTCCAGGTCAAAGCCAAGGTTTGCGTGCCGCCTATAAGCAGGGTAACCGTAGCTGGGGTTACACTCAGACTTGAAACTGGCACATACGCCGTTCCAAATTGTTGGTCGCTTAAAATCACGTTCCAGACGGTGGACGCATCAGGCACGACCACAGCGGTATCCATCACATAGGCTTTTTTGCCGCTGGACTCTACCGCTGTCAAAAGCACTTGGTACACCCCCGCAGACAGAGTCAACGTCGTTGTCGGTGCGGTCACGGTAGGGGTTGTTGTTCCTGCCGACGAGACCATTTGTAACGAATACGAAGAGATAGCCCCTTGCGTAACTGCCGTAGTCAACAGGTTAATCTGAAGGCTTCCGGTCCCTCCACTCGTTAGGTAGGTCAACACCACAGCTGTCTGCACGCTGGACTGCGAGGTTAGGTCTGCTTGAACCGACCCCGACGCCACAGCGTTGCCGGAGGAATCCAACCCTTGTACCGTCACGGTGTAGACAGCCGAGGGCAAAGCGCTCAGTTGAAAACTGCTACCACTGACCGTTAAGGTTTTGTACGGTGCGCTCGCCCCCGAAGCTTGAACTGTTACATTATAACTGACACAGCCGGGGTAAGCGGGGGTCAACGTTCGGGCATATGCCGCCGTTGTCGGGCTAGCCCAGGTGACTTCTAGCACCCTACCTTGCGGTGCCGTTACAGCCATTGGCGAGGTACAGGAGCTTAGCCAGCCCACAAGCGCCACGAGACTCACACCCAGAAAGTTTACAAGATAGCGTTTATTGCGCATACAAAGCCTCCACGTCCGTAGTGCTTAACGCACGGTTGTAGATGCGCAGACTGTCGACGGTGGTTGTCGCTGAAGCATCACCACCATTCGACAGCAGAATGTTAGTTGAGGTTGTTGTTGCGTAGGGGAAGTTCCAGGCTTGACTTTTCGAGGTTAATGTACCTGACACCCCCGCTGGGTTGATCCACGCCGTGGCCATACCCGTGACTGCATTGTACACCAAGACCAGGTGGTACCAGGTGTTGACTGACGCTTGTTGTGAAGACTGGAATTGAAACGCTTGAGAGCTAGAATTTTCGCCTAGCAACACGGTAATAGTGGGGCTAGCCGCGGCGTTGACGAACCCGCCAAACGCCCACTGAACTTGTCCAGCACTCCCCATATCCTTTAAAAACCACTCTTGGTTGGCGATACTGACACTCGTCGACTCGAACCAAACCGACACCGAGAACGATTGTTGGCCGTTAAACGAGGTGGCCGCATTGACTGGAATTTGCACTTGAACGCTGGGGCCTAACTGCAAAGCTTGAATACCGGCCTTGTGACCACTGACCCAGGTGGCAGAACCACTACTTAAAATGGTGGCCGAATCGTTGGTAAAGCTAGAATCGGCTAACGACCCATTAAAATCCCATTCGCCCACCAGCCCGTCGGTATAACGCACGACCCTTATACCCACCGTACTAGGTGTTCCCGGGGCTACCGTCTGCCCGATCGTTCCCGGTGTAAGCGCACTCGAAGAGCTGGAATATATGGCCCCCCGCACAACGTTGTCAGATGTACCCGCGGTACCGGTAAAGTTCGTGAGCTGTCCTGCGGGCCAAGTATAACTCTTAGCCTCACCGTCGCCGCAAAACGACGGGATGTTCCCACTCAAATCATACACACCCAGCTCATTGGGGAGCTTTAACCCCACAGGGTTTAACCCCGTAGCGTTAGAAACATACCAAGCATAATCGCCAACTGCGTTGTTCCCATTAGAACCGGCAAAGGCTTTGGTATACCCGCCCACGTTGACAGGATTGGTTGTACCTGAAAGGTCACCGGTAAGGCTGTCGCTGGTAGCACCCATCATGGCCCAGTCGTACTCCATTTCGGTGGGCAGTCGGTACCCGTTAGCCCCATTGTTGGCCGTCACCGAGGCACTGGTGATGGAATTTCCAGATTTTGTTACACCTGAAATGCCGTACACGCTGGTTAAGCCTTCTCGGGCACTAAGGGCATTACAAAAGGCCACCGCATCGTACCAGGTTATGTTGCTGATGGGGTAGTTGGGATGCAACGCATTGGTTGACCACCCCATCACGTTCATAAACTGCGCTTGGGTGACTTCGTTCTGTGCCATGTAAAAGGGTGACACCGTCGACAGGTCCGTGGACGTTCCATCCCGTTGAAAGGTTCCCCCCGGCACAGCTTTGAGCCAGCCTAGCGTCGCGGAAAAAATATCATTTGTATTAGCGTTCATCGTCACGATAACACTGGTTGAGGCCACTTGCCCGTCCGGTTGAACGCCGGCCACGGTCAGAGTATTAGCCCCCTGTTGCCAGCGAGCCACTCCAGGGTTCATCGTAAGCGTGTTCCCTTGTAACCAAACGCCAGTACTACTTTGAAGCGCAACACCGTTCAGTGACCAGGCATACGAAACCGGAGTCGTTCCTGACGTAGTTGTCACCGACCAAGATGCGGGGCTTCCCTGCGTCACAACTTCTGAGGCTGGCCCGGTGATGCTGAGTGTACTGGGGCTGGGTGTAGACAGCGTCAGCGTTGCCCCCTCACCCCACTGAGCATACAAAGTTACATTGGCTGACCCCAGGGTCAAAGATCCCCCCAGGGCATAATTGCTACCTAAACCATTAGCTTGAGTGTTCCACCCCACCAACGTCCAGTTCGTTTTTGTGGGACCGCTGGTAGGCAAAGTAACAGAGGCCCCTTGGGTACCGAGAAGCGAAGCCGGCAGTGTGCCGCCATCATTCCCATTACCTAAAAAACTCACTTGGTAATTGGGGGTCAACGTCCAACTTGCCGAGACAGCGGTGTTATCGACACTTTGCGCCGTGACGGTTACTGTAGCCCCCGGTGCCGAAAGCACGGTAACCGTGCCCGTTTGGTCGCAGGTAGCGAGTGCTGAGACAGGCGTGGTTGTAGACGAAGTGGTCACCGACCACTTCAACAAGGGGTTGGACGGCAGTGAGGTTCCCCCATTCCATACCGGCACGACCGAGACTGGGGTACCAACGACTGCCATAGAAGGGGGCGCAGAGCCGGCTACGTTTAAAGTCAAGTTAGAAACGGGAACATAAGCCTGGCCAAAATCGGTGGTTTGAAACCCAGGTTGCCAGGCCGTAGTCGTGTCGGGAACCACCATAAGGGTTTGGTACTGCACAGCACTGACTCCGGCTGAATCTTTGGCCTGCCAGATAAGTTGATAAGCACCTACGCTCACCGAGTTTAAGGTCAGCGTCGTGAACGGCGAGCTGACTGTATCAGTGGTAACGATGGTTCCATCGGGGTTGACCCGTGTGACAGCGACCGAGCTGATGCTCAGGCCCGTAGGATAGGTTGCACTGACACTCAAGTTCCCCGTTCCCGTCCCGCTGGTTAGGTATTGTAAAACAACCGGTAGATTGACGGAGCTCGCTGTGGTCAGATCGGCCGTGACTTGACCGCTAGCAATAGGAGTTCCCTTGGTATCGAGTCCTTGAACCGTGACCGTATAGACCGCCGAGGGCAGGTTCGTAAAGGTAAACTGCGGGTTTGTGATTGTCTGTGTTGGGCTGTTGGCTGGGTTGAGTGCTACCGTATAGCTAGCACACGAAGGGAGTGTCGTAGGCCACAGGGTTCGTGCCGACACCGACCAGGTCAACGTTAAAGACCTGGATGCAGATGCGGGAGGAGCTGAGGGGTTCACACAGCCACTCAGGCTTACTAGGCTTGCCAAGAAAGCAATCGACAGCAGGGCTTTCATGGCTAGTTCCCCACACTCACACTGGTACTACCCGAGTACGTTATTGCCCCCGTCTGGGGCGTAAAGACACAGGTAAGAAGGTTGCCGCCCCAGTTCCATACAACAGAGGTAGGAAGCTGGCTCCAAGCAATAGTCAGTGTCGATAAACCACCGGCAATCTGTGAGTTATCGAGCGTGACTCCCGTTGGCAAGGAACTTGAGGTTAAGGCCACACCGTTCAAGTACCACACGGCTGTGCTGGTCCCCGCCCCTAAAGTGGCTTGATAGGTTGAAGCCGTTTTATAGCTGACTGTGGTGGGGCCTTGCAGGGTGACTTGGTATTGAACCGGGGCCTGAACAACAATAGTTCCCCCGGCTGAGTTTTGCCACTGAGCGTACAGGGTTACGTTGTTTGCTGGCATCAAGAGTATTGAACCTGCGGCATAAGGAGTTCCTGCCCCATTAGCGGCGGTATTCCAGCCCGTGAAGGCGAACCCAGGGTTGGTGAAGCCGCTCCCCGGTAAAAGCGTAACGCTTGCACCATAGGTATAAGGCGAACCAGGGTCTGTGACCGTGCCAGTGGCACCGTTTCCACTGTAGGTGATGGTGTAGGTCGAGGCCTGCCAAATTGCATACAAAACTACGTTGTTTGTACCCATCGTCAGGCTGGTTAAAGCGGTGGTGGCTGTGCTGTTGGTATTCCAACCGACAAACGTAAACCCGGTTTTGACCAAAGTGTTAGGGTTGCCTAGCACGGACACCGTGGCCCCTTGTAAGTAAGTATTTGAATCGACGGGCACACTGCCACCTGTGGCGCCATTGCGTTGAAAGGTCACACTATACGTTGGCGACGTTGTCCAAACCGCATACAAGGTAAGGCTCGAGTTGCCCATCACGTAGGTGCTGCTTGGGTAATACTGGGTGCCTGTCCCGTTAGCGGCGGTGTTCCAGCCCGCAAAGGTATAGCCTGTCTTAACAAGGTTACCAGAATTGCCCAGGGCGGTGAACGTCGAACCCGCTGTATACGGCGAATTTGGGTCACTGGGCGCCGTGCCAGTGGCACCGTTTCCACTGTAGGTGATGGTGTAAGTGGGAATGACTTGCCACTGTGCGTAAAGAGCCAAGCCCCCCGAAGGCATAAGAACAGCTGAACCATTGAGATAATTCGACCCCGAGCCGTTGGGTGCAGTATTCCAACTAGTAAACGTGTACCCGGAACGAGTCAAAACACACGATGCTAGCTGAACAACTGTACCAACAACAGCAATTTGGGCGGGTTGGGTACCTGCACCCAGGTTTGCGTTAAAATTAATCGTCGCAGAGACTGGGTAGACAACAGGACTCCACTGCGCATACAGGATCAGGTCGCTGGTACTCATTGTTAAGACCGCACCGGGAAGATAAAACGCACCACTACCATCGGCCTTCGTGTTCCAACCGGTAAACCCAAACCCCGATTTGACCATATTGCCCGAATTGCTAGCTACCGTCACGGAAGCCCCTGTCAGATAAGAATTCGGGTCTACCGGAGGGGCTCCCCCTGTGGCGGTGTTCATATCGTACGAGACTCGATAAGCTGTTGCCGCAGTCCACTGAGCATATAACACCACCGAGGCTGAACCTATAACAAATGTAGAACCGGTGGCATACATCGTTCCTGAACCGTCGGCTTTCGTGTTCCATCCCAAAAAGGTGGGTGCGGCAGGGTTTGTGAGGTTGCCGGTATTTCCTAAAATGTTTACCGTGGTGCCGGCCAAATAGTTATTATTATCAATGGGGGTGGTACCTGAACCAGCATTCGAACCGGTGGTACTGGAAAAATTGGCGTTGTAGGTGACTTTATAGGTGGGGCTTGCGGTCCAAACGGCGGCTAAACTAACGCTCGCCGTTCCCATGATAAAGGTTTGCCCTGGCATATAGGTCACACCCGAGGTCTGCCACCCAGCAAAAGTTTTGTTCGCAACAGTCATGTTCCCTGTGTTATCAAGAACTGTAACAGAATCACCGGGCAGGTAAGTCTTGGTGTCTACGGGAACGCTTCCTGTAGCCGAACTATCGTTAATCAGGTAGGTCACCGAATAGGTCGGACTAGCCGTCCACTGTGCATAGAGAGTGACATTGCCCGCCCCCATGCTAAAGGTTGCCCCCGGCTTATAGCTGGAACCTAACCCATTCGCCTGGGTGTTCCACCCAAGAAAGTAAAAGTTCGTCTTGGCCAGGGTTGGTTGTGGCGGCAGGACCGTGACAATAGCCCCAACAACATACGAATTGGGGTCCACTGGACTACCTGCCGTGGTGGGGTTGTTCCCATCGTAGGCTACCGTGTAAACGGCCCGTGTGGTATTTGCCATCCCAAACGGATTGGTACACCCCGAAGCAGTCAGCACTGCCAGAACGGTCCACAGAAGCAATAGTCGTAACCGCAACACAACCTCCCTCTAATCGCACTGCACACGTGGCAACTTTTGTGGATAGACAGGCTAATTATATCCGTTCAAAATTTTTTGTCGTACCAAATCATGATTTGGCACCTTTTTTTTCGCTTTTTTTGCAATTTTTTTTGATTTTTGGATAAAAATAAAGCTGACTATATTCTGAAGGAATATAGTCAGCCTCGAAAGCTCTTAGACGGCGTCTTTCCAGGGTCGTTAATATTTCAGAAGCAAAGGCCCAACTCTCCCATCTTGTCGACTTGGTCTACCATGGAGAGCAGGTAGTCATCGCCAAAAATAACCTGCCCCTGGTGGATCTTGTCCCCCATAAGCCCGAACCCCGTCGGCAGCTGGGACTTTTAGCGGGAACGATAAAAGTACCCAAGGACCTTATGGGTGAGGATGCCGAAATCAATAAGCTTTTCTATGGGGACGATGAATGACCACCAGACGTCAAAAAAAACTGGCTATTTCTGTGACGAAATAGCCAGCCCGTTTAGTAATGTCTAATTCTTGTCATTCGTTTTAGACGGCGGCTTCGCCCCGGTCCTTGGTACGAACCCGAACGGCGTCCTTCATGTCGGACACAAAGATCTTGCCATCGCCGACATTGCCGGTATAGGCAGTTGCAACAATAACTTCAATCACCTTTTCAACCAGCTCGTCCTTGACGACCGCTTCGATTTTTACCTTGGGGATGAATAACAGTTTGTATTCCTTGCCCCGGAACTGTTCCACAATTCCCTTTTGGCGTCCATGGCCTTCTACCTGGGTTACGGTGATTCCCGAGTGACCAAGGGCTTCCAGCTTTTCAACAATGTCCTCGAGTTTTTCGGGACGAACAATGGCCTCAATTTTCTTCATGGTGATGCCTCCTTAGCGCTCACCCTGCTTTTCGCCCAGCAGGGACAGGTCCAAGCCCGTCACTTCTTCCTGAGGTTCAACACGAACCTTGGTGAAGATCCTTGTAATTCCGTAGCTGAGAAGCGTTCCCACCACGGCCAAGACTACAGCTACCAGCACCGACACTGCCTGAATGCCAACCTGTGTCCAGTTCCCGGTGTAGAACAAGCTCTGTACGGGCTTGCCGCTGAAATACACCCCAATTTCGGGGTTGGCGAACATACCGGTAAGAATGGCACCCGTCATACCTCCCATGGCATGAACACCAAAGGTATCCAACGAATCGTCATAACCCATGGCCTTTTTCAAGAAGGCTACCGACATGTAACACACAATCGCTACTACAATCCCTATCACCAAAGCCCCTGTAGCGTCCACAAAGCCAGAAGCGGGGGTGATGGCGACTAGGCCCGCCACCGCACCGGTAACAGCACCGATAACCGTGGGCCTTCTGTGGTGAATATACTCAATAATCACCCACGTCAAGCCAGCCATGGCCGTAGCTGTATTGGTAACAAAGAAGGCACTGCCCGCCAAAGTTCCAGCACTAACAGCCGAACCAGCGTTGAAACCAAACCAACCCACCCACAACAGCGAAGCCCCGATAAAGGTAAAGGCGATGTTGTTAGGTACAACAGGGTCTTTGCCGTAGCGAACACGCGGCCCCAACAAGAGCGCTAACACTAGGGCCGAGATACCTGAAGAGGTATGCACGACCAAACCGCCAGCAAAGTCAATCGCTCCCTGCCCGTTGGCAATCGCCTCTTTACCAAACAACGATCCCAAGCCATTAGCTAACCAACCACCGCCCCACACCATGTGCGACAACGGAGCGTAGACAATCAACGACCACACTGCCGAAAAGATCAGCCACGCGGTAAGACTCATTCGCTCGACAATGGCACCTGAAATCAGGGCCACCGTAATAATGGCAAACATCAGCTGGAACATCGAATAGACACTCTCGGGGATGGTAGGTGCCCCATGCCACGGCTGGGTGTTTTGCCCATGCCCGGCGGCAAACAGAACCCCGTTGTGCATAAACGCCGACAAGTCGCCTATAAAGCCACCGTTGCCAAACCCCCTGAAGCCCAAGCTGTACTGCACAACCACCCAAAGCACACTGACCACCAAAACAGAACCCAACGAATAGTAAATCGTTGTCAGGATATTCTTACGGCGTACCATGCCACCGTAGAAGAGGGCCAGACCAGGTATGGTCATCATCAAAACGATGGCCGCCGAAATTAAAATCCAGGCGGTGTCACCATCATTGAGGGTGTAGGCGTACGCTGACGTCTTAACTCCTGGTGACATCGTTTTGCCGTCACTTCCTACCGCTTTAACGGTAAAATCGACGTTGGTAGCGGCAGTTCCCCCCTGAGGGAGGTCACTCGAAACGGTGACTCCGGCCTTACCGTCCCCCGGCTTGGCCATCTGCGTCTGAACGGCTCCGTCAGCACCAGTGTAGGTAATCTGAAAGGCCGAAGCTCCGGCAGGGTCTTTCCAGTTCAAGACCACATTGCCGTTATTCGCCCACGAAGTCAGATCCGTGACATCGCCAACCGGTGTCGCCGGAGCTTTTTCTGCGACGGCAGGTGCCGCAAAACCCAATACAGGCAGTCCTAAGAAGGCAACCGCCAGAAACATCTGAAGGAAACGTTTCATCTCCCTCCTCCTTTGTAAGTTCTAAAGCGAGAATACTAGCAACAGCGGAGCAATGAAAGACGCAATTTTCATATTTTGAAGGTTCAATTTTACAATATTACATTTATGTATTTTGTATGTTGAAATTTTCAATTAAGTAAAATACTGTAGAAATTTTTTATTTATTTGTTGCTGTAGAAGTACTTTAAGTGATTTTCATTGATACTTTCAAACTACATAAATGAATGAAATACAACTAAATCCTTTAAATTCTACTTAACAAAGGTTGGTAATATATATTTAAGAAAAAAGGGAGCCGAAGCTCCCTTCCCTCAACAGTGAAGCCAAGTTAAGCCCGCATCAGGTATTGGTAGGCTTTGTCGATTTTTCGATCGACCCATTCCACCATTTGTGTAGGCATACGCAAGGCTTTGATCTTGTCATGCATCTGATCGCGCAACTTGTCCCTTAGATCGTCGACATCCATACAGCCGTTAATGCACGACGCTTCCAAAAAAGCCTCGAGGGAATCAACCGCTACGATTTCATCGCGAAAGACCGAAAGATTTTCCATAAAAACGTAGTTGCTGATGCGCTCGACGACCTTGGCCTTTTCAACTTCCGAGATGAGCAATTCAATGTCCTTTTTCAGGTCTTCCATCTCGATTCGCAAAATCTCGACAAACTGGAGCTTTTTGTCCGGTTTCATGATGGGTCCCCCCTCTTCTTCTATTGTAAATCTCCTTGATTCAGACCGCAATAAGCGCTTTTTATGCTTTTCTTGTTGATATTCCGTTCAGGTCGAATTATAGTAATTCTGAATAAGGTGAGACAACCTTGAAAGAAACATCCTGGTGGAAAGTGCAAGTATGAAAAAAGTGGAGTCATCCCACGCCTTTACGATCCGAGAGTTGACGGATCAAAAGCTGTCGCTAACCAATGACGGCCGTTTGAGTTTGTTTTTTGTTGGAGTCGGCAGTGCCTTCTCGAAACGGCAGTACCAAACCAACCTCCTCATTATAAAAGGACAAGACCATCTTTTGGTTGACTGTGGTACCAAAGCTCCCCAGGCGTTTTTTGAATTAGGCCTACCCATAGCGA
>JAJXVP010000004.1 GCA_021782055.1 bacterium
GGACGGGGAGCACAGCGAAGTGGGCCATTCTGCGAACAGCAGAGCGCTTTCGTGCTGGCGAGCTACCGGGGCTGTTAGTGGTGCCTAGCTCTTTTGATACCGAGATTCTGTGCCAAAAAGAAGGGCTAGCGGTGCGAACGTTGCAAGACCCCCAAATTGGGGCCGAGCTGGATGTTGTCATAGATGGAGCAGACGAACTGACGGCAACCTTAGATTGCATTAAAGGAGGCGGGGGGGCGCATCTGCAAGAGAAAATTCTCTGCGACGCCGGCCGAGAGTTCATTTTAGTAGCCGATGAATCAAAAATCGTGGAGCACTTGGGGACCCGCTTCCCCATTCCCTTAGAGGTTCACCCCCTAGCACGCGTAAGTGTGGTAAAAACTCTGGCCAAACGAGGCATCCAGGCACAACTGCGCTATGGGACGGGAAAAGCCGGGCCGGTGGTGACCGATAACGGCAATTTTATCCTTGATATTCTCTTTTCGAGTCCCATTGACGCGGGCCAACAAGAAAAAGACTTGAAAATGATCACGGGGGTACTCGAAGTGGGCTTATTTCCCCGACGAGCACGACGGGCCTATATCGGTAGACCAGATGGGTCTTTTTCAGTATGGGAACGCTAAAGCATCGCGGGAGGTTAATAGCACTTCTGTCAGGTCCCGTTATGATCGCGGTGACCGTGGTAGCCTCATTTTTTCCGGCAGAAGTCGAGGTTTGGTACTCTCGTGGTCTTTATCCATGGCTTGCCTCGGCTCTGGCTTCTGTGGTGGCTTTTCCCTTTCCGCTCGCCGAAGGACTAGCTGTCTTGTTGATCGTGGGAGCTTTTGTCCGGCTCGGTCTGGGTATTTATAGGATTTTTTGCAAAAAAGAGGGACGGTGGCGACGTTGGCGGCAGGGGGCGCTCACCTTCTTAAAAGTCCTTTCTGTGACGGTGGCTCTTTTTCTATTTTTGTGGGGCTTAAATTATCAAAGGCTTTCCTGGGGGCAAAACAACGGTTGGACGGTCAAGGGCGGATCTCCTGCTCAGCTCGAACACCTGGCTGTTTCGTTAGAACTTCAGGCCAGCCGTCTTCGCCAGCAACTGCCACAGACGTCTAGCGGCTTGAGTTTAGCTTTAGGGGGGCAACAGTGGGCTTCACCGACTGTTTTTCGCCGCATTGCGGCGGTTTATGCGCACGCGGGTAGGGTTAATCCGCTTTTGAGGTTAAAGCCCTCGAACCCCGCACGTCCCCTTTGGGGCAGCGCCTTCTTCTCTCAACTAGGAATCGCGGGGATTTTTATTCCCTTTACCGGTGAACCTCTTGTCAACTGTGGCCCTGGCGGTCCAATGGTCGCCTTTGATGCCGCTCATGAAATGAGCCACGAGAGGGGGTGGGCTCGTGAGGATGAAGCGAATTTTCTGTCATTTTTGGTGTTAACGACCAGCGGGGAACCTGATCTTGAGTATGCCGGAACTCAGGCCGCTCTAATGTATGTGCTCAGTGCGCTTGAAAAAGCCTCCCCAAAAATGGGACTAACCCTCGCAAGCCACCTCGATAACGGTATCAAGCGGGATTGGCGAGCGTACTTTGCGTATTGGCAGAGGTTTGAAGGACCAGTCGAAAAAGTAGCTCAAGGGGTCAACGATGCCTACCTTAAGGCCCAAGGTCAAACCCAGGGAATACGTAGCTATGGGCTGATGGTGGACCTGTTGCTAGCCTATGCTAGCCAACCAACAAAACAGCCTTAATTGGCAAAACAGCCTTAATCGACAGCCTTTAAAATTTCTGTGTGCCAAGCAAGGAGTTCTTTTTCGCGGTCAGGGTCAGTTCCTTCGATATCTACCATAACCCGGAACACCGGTTCAGTGCCGCTACCACGCATCCACGTAAACCCAACCGCCTTACCGGTTTGATCTTTCCAGACCAGTTTAAAGCCGCCCGATTCTTTACCGGATCTAAAGGGTGGACCAAAACCACGGCGTTCTTCTGTCCCTTCGTAATTGATTTCTTCCCACGTCACAATGCCAAAGCGTTCTTTGAGCCATGCCGATTTTTGTTTCCATTCAAGGTTAAGAAAACGTTTTTCATAGGCCGCTTTTAGCTGGCCATGATTTTGACTACGAATGTGCAACAGTGCCCGCTCTTCAGAAACCCCCGTTGTTTGAAAGTGGGGCAATGAAGCCAGCACCTCTGCCAAAGAAAAGTTGGCTGGTGGGCTTGGTTGGCCGGTACGTTGAAGCCAAAGGCCGAATAAGCCTGGTCGCTCGGGAGTTCCCTTTAGCCACAGCAACTTCAAAAGACTACCCAGCGTGCTTAAAGGATCACGTACAGTCCCCGGGTAGGTGATGTTTCCACCGTTCGAGCCTTCGCCAAGAATTCGCACTGTCCAGCCCTCTTGGCGCAAACGGCGGGCAAGACCCACGACGTTGGCTTCGCCCACCTCGGCTCTAAAAACTTGCGCCCCAAAGGCCGAAGCAATACGGTCAACCCGGAGCGAAGTGGGGTCATTGCAGACAACAGCCACTCGTTCGTGGGGGTAGCCGTCTTCGTCATAGGTAAGGTGGCGATCGAAGACCAGTCCCGCCAGCTCTGACAAGACGCAAAGGGCAAAAACCTCTTGAGAAGGTAAAACTTCGGCACGACCAGATTGTTCGTTGAACCAGACCACATTGCCTCGGTCACCATCGCAATCTGGTACATAGCCAAGCACAAAGGCAGGGTCTTCCTTGTGCGCCTTTTCGAGCTCTTGACAGCACAGGTCAAGCGATTGCCCCTCGGGAATGATTGCATGAACAAACTGACCGGGCACGGTGTTCAAGGCCCTAACCTTGACCCCCAGCCCCTCAAGGTAGCTCTGATCAATCGAGGTTGCCCGGGCCGAGCCGTTCAACTCGGCTAAAAGTCCAGGCTGTGCTTTTTTTAAAGAGGCCGTTAGCGTGCGAAGCGAAGAGGGCGAGAGGATGGCTTTCGTCAGAGAAAGATAAGCCTGCCGAGATTTTTTATGGGCAACTGTCGCCCCCGAACGAATTTTATCCAGGCGGGTTTCAGGAACGCTGAGAGCTTTTTGGTAAGCCGCGTTGACTCGTTCCGGTTGCGTGGCTACGCTTCTAAAGTTTTCGATAAGGCGTTGGGCCAACGGACCACCCAGCACACTGCCGTCTTCCAAACCAAATTTGACGCCGTTATGTCCCGGGGGGTTATGACTGGCTGAAACATAGATAAAGGCGCCGAGCGAGTCTTCTGCTTGAACCCAAGCCAGCATCTCAGGAACAGCTACTACACCCAAATCCACCACTTCCCAGCCATCAGCGACAAGAACTCTGAGTATGCGGTCAGCCAAAATAGGCCCTGTCGGTCGACTATCCCGCCCTAACACCAGGCGAAAGGTTTGTCCACGATGCTCTTTTAAAAAGGCGGAAAACACCTCTGCCATAAGACAAGCCAAAGCCTGATCACAAGGAGCAACAGAACTTTCCGTACAATTTTCGCCTTCGGGAGCAAAGACTTTCCTCCAGCCTGAGGCCGAAAGAATAAACCCTGACAAGGCCGTTGTCAGGTCTTCGGCGCTTGGGCTATAGTGGGAATCAAGGGATGGGATACGGTCCGAATTCACCAGGGCTACTCCTGAGCTAGGCTAGCGGAAACACGCTCTTCCTGTCAATAAAGCAGGTATCACCGATGTCAATGAACTGGGTTGAAATCCATCAAGTCCTTCAGGAGCTGAACTTAGAGGGAGCGATCCTTCAAAGCGTTCGCCAACAGGCCTTTCGCTGTTTCTACTTTGATTTTTACCGAACCGAAGGGCATGTTACCCTGCTTATTTCGTTGGAGCCCGGACGAACCCGTCTGCACCCGGTAACTCAAATGCCGGTAGGCAAAGCACCCGTCCTCAGGTGGACTCAATTTGTAAAGGCCCATTTGGTGGGTAAGCGCTTGCTGTCGGTGGGGCAACACGGGCAAGAGCGGTTGGTTGAGTTTCGTTTTGCCGGCCCAGAGGGTGAGTTGGCGCTGATGGTACGGCTTTGGAGCGGGGCTGGAAATCTTTTTGTTGTAGAAAAGGGGATCATCCTTGAAGCCGCCTTTCGGCGCCCCGCTTCGGGAGAAGTATCGGGTGGACCGTGGGAGTTCCCCTCTTCGCGCCCCACCGAAAAAGTTTTTTCTCTTCGTGACCTTCCGGGGCAGGGCACCTATGGGGAGCGCTTGGCAGCGTTTTATGGACAAGGGGTCGATCTCGAGGCCCTTCGAACACGGTTAACACAGGCGTGGGAACGCCGGCTCGCGAGTTGGGAACAGCAAAAAAAAAGGCTGGAAGAACGCTTAACGCAGGGTGAACGCCAAACCGACTATCAAGCCTGGGGAGATTTCATTACTTCGTATGCTTGGCAGATAAACCCTGGGGCAAAAGAGCTTCAGGTCACCGATTGGCGTGATAATAATCTCGTTATTTTGAAGTTAGAGCCACACTTGACTCCTTTTGAGAATGCCCAGGTGTGGTATAAAAAAGCTCGAAAAGTTCGTGAAGCGGCCGAGCTAGCGCATCAAGAGCTCCCTCAGGTTGTGGCTGGTATCAAAGCCTGCCAACTTCGTCTTGAGCAGATTGCACAAGCCGACGATCAAGCCCTCCCCGAGCTTGAAAAACAATCCAAAGAGGCTTTGAAGAACAACACCCCTCCGGCCGTAACGGGACGACCAGGAGTGGAGTTTACTTCAGGAGACTTTCGTATTTTGGTAGGAAGAAACGCCCGCGAAAGCGATGAACTATTTCGGCATTGGAGCAAAGGATCCGATTGGTGGATGCACACTCGCGATGTCCCGGGGGGGTTTGTCTTTCTTCGCGGTCCGAGGGGAAAATCTATTCCTTTAGAGGTCCTTTTAGACGCGGGAACGCTGGCGATTTGGTATAGCAAAGCAAAAGCTGAACTCGAAGCAGATTTGTACTATACCCAGGCGAAGTATTTGCGTCGCCTGAAAAAGGGGCCGCCGGGCAAGGTCATCCCTTCACAGGAAAAAAACTTGCATGTCAAGGTTGATCCGCTGAGGCTGAAAAGACTGCTCAAATTGGATTAAGGATGTTGTATGAAAACGGTTTTAACTTGGGATGAAGAAACCCAGCTTTTGGCGGCGATAATTGAAATGCCGCCTACTTCTCCCGAAGCTGTTCAACTCATACGCCAAAGCCGTGGCGCGGGCTATCTTATTTGGGGTAACCAGTTCGCCCGCTGGGAGGCTAGAGGACAAGCGCTCCGCCAAGGAATTGCCTTACAAGCAACCTGGCCTTGGGAAAAGCCCCAGGACTTTCAAAGCCTTAGCTGGGATCAGCTTGGCAACTCCGCCAGAGAATTGTGGCTTGCCTTAACGGTGTTGGCTGAGCAAATAGAACTCTCTGAAGCGGGGAGGCTACCGGATTTATTGCCCGGAGCCTTGATTCCGTTTAAGGCCTCAGGAGAGGTGGGGTGGCTGTTTCTTCCCCCCGTGCGTGAAAAGCTAGCAGCCCTGGCTACCGAGGCTGAACGCGCCCCTTGGCGGTCGTTTCTTCACCCCGATCGTAAAGGCCAAGCCTCGTGGCAGTTCTTTCTTTCGGCTATGGTGTTGAGACACCTTTGGGGGCGCCTCCCCTGGGTCGAAGGTGATGAAACCAATGATCGACAGGCACTACGAGATTGGTCCTCGCAAAAGGCAAGGCGCTGGTTAGAAGGAGCCGAACCTGGTTTTGTTTCGCTGGTAGAGGCGGCATGGCGGGGGACGGTTGTTTCTTGGTCGCTGTGGAGGGATTGGCTGGCTTCGCCTCCCCTTGGTTCTGCCGGACTTGCCACGGGGCAAGTAAACCCGGGGGCAGTCATCCCAGCACCCTTAGAAGAGGCCTGGCGCCGTCAGCGACGCAGGCGGCAGTTCTGGCGGCACAAAGGTGCCCTCGTGGGGGGACTTTCAGCGGGTGTCGTCATCGTTGTGGGGTTTCTCATTGCTTTTCTAGGGCCTATTCTTGCGCCTCACCCCGAAGATTCTTGGTCGAGGGAGCAAGTGGTGCAGGGGTACTACCACGCGTGGAATGCGATGGACTCGCAAACGCTTTCACACTTAGTGCGAGATGATGGAGGAACTGCCGTCTTAAAGTCCGACCATGATCGGCTTGCCTCGGAGTTTGTCTTGCGGCAGGTTCGTATGGCCTATGAGCATCATAGTCCTTTTGAATCCCCCAAAACGTGGCTCGCGGCCGGAAGACCGGTTCTTCCTGTTGGTCAATTTGTTCGGGGTGATATTGATTTACATCTTAAAGAACTAACACCCTTCGTTTGGCAAGCTGAGTATCAGCAATGGATTTCGGTACCGCACCAAAAAGAAACCGCTGTACCTCGCCCTTCACTGATTTTGGGTAGCCAAGTCACTGATCGTCTAACCTTGGCCAAGACAGCGCGAGGTTGGAAAATCGTCCGCATCGAACGTGTCCGTGAACCGTTACCCTAAAGTTGTCCTCTTTTTTCTTCGGCTTCTTTCTGATAGCATATCCCCGCTCTACGAGCAGAAAAGTTTGGTAAAAAAGGGTTGAACGGTTAATGAAAAGGGATTACAAGGGCCTACGCGTTACCGTAATGGGGTTAGGTCTCAACGGCGGCGGTGTGGCTAGCGCTCGGTTTTTTGCCGGTCGCGGTGCCACGGTAACGGTAACAGACCTGAGAAATGAAAAAGACCTGGCGGCCTCGCTCGAGGCCCTTAAGGGCTTGCCGCTTCGCTATGTGTTAGGTCGACATGACGAAGAGGATTTCCGCTCTGCCGACATCGTCGTAAAAAATCCTGCCGTTCGGCCTCAAAATCCCTACTTAGCGTTGGCGCGTCGTATCGAAACTGATCTGTCGGTTTTTTTGGCCGAAGTGGACAACCCTGTCTACGCGGTGACCGGAAGTAAAGGAAAATCGACCACGGCAACAGCACTTCACGCCATCTTTCAACTCTATGATCCTCGGTCCCTTTTGGGGGGAAACATCGCCGTATCTCCGCTGAGCTTTTTGGACCAGCTCATCCCGGGCGCTCCAGTTATCCTTGAGCTCTCGAGCTGGCAATTAGCCGACCTACGCTCAAGTGGTGTTCTTCGTCCTGCGATTGCAGCAGTCACAAACTTACTTTGGGATCACATGAATGTTTATGCACGGCAAGAAGATTATGCGGCGGATAAAGCCGTTATTTTTGAGGGGCAAGACCCCACGGCTTGGTCAATTGTTGGCCTTGAGGGTTGGGGGCCTTGGTTTGCACAACGGACAGGGGCGCGAAAAGCATTTTTTTCGTTGAACGGTCGTCCTCAAAACTTTCCTGAACAAGCAGAGTTTGTTTTTTGGTTGGATGAGGCCGGTGGGTGGGGACAATTTTCAGAGGAGAAACCAGTGCTTCTTTTGCCCCCGAAATTACGAGTTCCTGGGGCAATCTTTAGGGGAAACTGTTTAATCGCAGCGGCAATGGCGTTTCTGGCGGACGTTCCCCAACAAGTGATTCATGACGCCTTGTCGGCTTTTCGCGGTGTAAGTCACCGCTTAGAGCTGTTTTGGGAATCTCGGGGTGTTCGCTTTTATGATGATACGGCAGCCACGATACCTGAAGCGGCAGTTTCTTCGTTTTTAGCCTTCGATGGACCTGTTCATTGGCTGGCCGGAGGGACCGATAAAAACCTTGACCTCAAGGCCTGGGAAGACTTAATTCACCAACCGGCGACTTTAGTACTTTTGGCCGGATCGGCAACCGAGAGATTAGTGCCTGTTTTACAAAAGAAAGGTTGGACGTGGAAAGGCCCGTTTCGGTCGATGAAAGAGGCCGTCGAAGCTTTAGTCATCGCTACTCAGCCAGGGGACGTCGTTTTACTATCACCCGGGGCTGCCTCGTTTGAACTTTTCTTAAATGAATTTGACCGAGGCCGCCAATTTCAACAAAATGTTCTTGCAGTCCGTCCCGAAGGACGGCGGCCATGAAAAATTCCGCCGTTTGGAAGATCCTCTCTGTCGATGATATTCCCGAAGTTCATTCCTTGCTCAAAATTGCCTTCAAAGACTTTTACTTTGAAGGGCGACCGTTGCAGATTCTCACAGCGTCAAGCGCAGGTGAGGCCCAACAGATCTTGTCTAGCGATCCGGATATCGCTGTGGCGATTATCGATGTGGTGATGGAAACCGCCCGCGCCGGCCTGGATTTGGTACGATGGATTCGGCAAGACTTGGGTAACTTTCGTGCTAGGCTGATTATTCGGACTGGACAGGCTGAGGATTATCCTGAACCCGAGCTGATGACGGCGTATGAGATTCATGATTATTGGGAGAAAGTCGAAACCTCGATGAAGCGGATGCGTACCTCGTTGGTAACTTGCCTACGAGGATGGCGTGACTACCTGTTAATAGAAAGCCGGAGCCTTCAGGTGACTCAATGGGCCGATCGCTTTCCTGACCTTTTGGGTGTCAGAGACTGGATGTCGTTGGTCAGGCTCCTGTTACTCAGATTGAGGGAGCTTTTTCCTGGCGAGGTTCTGGCAACCTTTCTGTGCCGCAACGATGGGAATGTTTGGCCTCTTGTCACGGGTAGCGGTCGCTTCCCCTCCGAAGGTGCCCCAGATCTTTTACCCTTTATCCGCGAAGACGAAGTGGGGCTTATTCTACAAGCGTGGGATCATCAGGGTCTTCATGAAACTGACCGCGCTCTGGCCCTGTATTTTGAAACCCATGGCGGTCAAGGTTTTCTCTTTTTTTGGGAGACACCCTCTGACTGGGGAAAGTATGAACGAGGTGTCGCTCGTTTGATTTTGCAAAACTTTCGGGCAGCCCTTGATAACTTAACCCTTATCCAGGATTTAGCAGAAAAAAATGATGCGCTTTCGTCGGTCGAGAACCAAACTGAGTTAGCTCCAGTTTCAGCAGTAGCTAATGGGCTTGAGGTTCTTAAGTTCTTAACCGCTCAGCCTCGTCTCGGTGAAGCCAGCCTTCGCTTCAGCCGTTTGGCAGAGGCCTTATCGCATGTCGTGAGGCTAATAGGCCATCAGACTGTGGCCGATACCTGGGATTTCGCCATGATCGTGCGTTCCTGTGTGGATGAAGAGTGGGAGTTTTGGTCAGTGCCCGTCAGATTGCGACTCAAAGAAGTGTTTTCCTGGATCATTCTCGTCCTGGATGTCATTGATGTTGCTGAGAAGGATACTCCACGTCGGTCTGGACGGAGCCCTGGCATTCTTAGGCTTACCGATGAACCTCGTGAACTTAGGATAGAATCTCCCTTCCCGTTGAAACCACTCTATCAAACCGAATGGAAAGCGTTGGCTGAACAGTTGGGGGGCTCTTTTGTCATAGAAACGCAAGAAAGTACCCGAACAGTTTGGAAGTTGACCCTAGTCGCAAGGTCTTAGAAAGCCTTGCAGAAAAAAATCTCAAGCTTCGCGAACGGGTATATGCTTTTGGCGTAAATACTCTTTGATTTGGCCCACTGTGTAGGTGCCATAATGCACCATAGAGGCGACCAAGGCGGCATCCGCTTGGCCTTCCTGCAATACCTCCCGCAGGTGCTCGGGGGTCCCAGCCCCTCCCGAGGCTACAACAGGGATGCTGACCTTTGACGAGATCAAGCGGGTAAGTTTTAGTTCGTAGCCGGATTTTGTTCCATCGGCATCAATAGAATTGAGAACAATTTCGCCTGCGCCTAAACTTTGCGCTCGTAAGGCCCATTCCAGCGCGTCCCATTCGGTCGGAGTTCTCCCCCCATTGATCACTACTCGGTAGCCGGAGGGAAGACTAGGGTCAGCCAGCGCGTCCATTCCGAGTACAACACTTTGACTGCCATACAGCCGAGCTGCTTCACGAATGAGCTCGGGGTTTTTTACGGCAGGGGAATTGAGACTTACCTTTTCGGCGCCGGCATTGATCACCTTGCGAATATGTTCGGCGGGTTATAAGCCCCCGCCCACACAGAATGGAATAAAGATCTTTTCGGCGACCCGAGCCACGACATCGAGCATGATGCCGCGCTTTTCGGCGCTGGCGGTAATATCGTAAAACACCAGTTCATCAACCCCTTGCCGGTAATAGGTCTCGGCCATAGCAACAGGATCACCCAAGTCCACGTTGTCTTGAAACTTGATACCCTTGGTCGTTTTCCCTTCTTTAACATCAAGGCAGACAATCACTCGTTTTTTTAGCATCAGGGTCTCCATTGAAAGAAATTGGCGACGAGTTTGAGTCCCCATTCACCAGATTTTTCTGGATGAAATTGCCAGGCGGCAAGAGCCTCTTTCACAAAGCCTGTTGTAAATTCTTGCCCATATTCTGTACGACCCAGAATGAGGGAAGGGTCTGAGACTTCTGTGTAAAAGGAATGGACAAAATAAAAATCCGTTCCGGAAGGTATGCCTTGAACAAGGGGATGCTGAGTATCCGAAAACTGGACAGCATTCCACCCCATGTGGGGCACTTTGAGCGGCCCCGAGGGGCTAGAACCCTCAAGACGGTGGCAAGAGCCTTGAACCAAACCCAAACAGCGGGTAGGCTTGGCTTCCCCTTGCGCTTTTTCATCGCTACTGTCTAAAACGATTTGACTGCCGACACAAATGCCCAAGATAGGGCGTCCACGACGAAAAAAGTTAAAAAGAAGTTCATCTAAACCCCGCTCACGGAGGTTGTGCATACTCGTTGCGGCATGCCCATCACCTGGAAAAACCAGGCGATCAGCCTTTTCTAGATCTCGAGGATCTCCCGAAACAAAAGCATCAATCTCGAGGTGTCGTAGGGCCAACTCAACACTTCTGAGGTTGCCGGCATTGTAATCGATGATTCCTACCTTCATGGTGTTCCTTTTTTTGCGGTTAAGCGGTTTACCAGTTGTTCCATCACCGAATAGGGTATTGTGAGGCCTTCCCCAAGGACAACGTTGCCTTGAACTTTCCAGGTTAAGTTACTGAAAGCGCTCAAAAGAGGATTCTGTGAGGTTTTCGTCAGTCGTTGGGACGCTGCCCAAAGCTTGAGCAAAAATAGTGTACCCTCGGCGGCTCGAGCATCTTTGAGTTGCAAATCAACAGGCCCTGTCCAAGCATTTGCACCGGCTTTCAAGCGAAGGATAAGCTTTTCAATGGGAAACAGCCGGGCTCCTTTGGCACCAAATAGCAATTCGGCAGGTTGGTCAGCCTCCAAATACAGACCGGTACCTTGGATACTTGGCCACGGGACCTGGCGAAAAACCACTGGCGACCATCGGGAGAGTTCGGGGGTAAAGGGCTTTGAGGCAGCCGCTACCAAGCCGTCTTCCGGTAAAATTACCCAAAGTCCCGCTTTTTGGTCGTACCATTGCGGCGCCGGAGATTTCTCTTGAACCCAATGAGGTTTTGTATCTAAAACTAGCCCCACAAGACCTTTGGGATAATCTCCTTGGGCGATCAAGCGCCAGCTTTGAGGATGAAGGCCCGTGAGCTCGAGGCTGAACCAGAGGGTATGCGCACGATTGACAACATCTTTTAAACTCTCGTTTTGGGCCAAGGCAGACCTCAATCGAGGAGAAGGGTCAAAATTGAGTCGCCCCCAAACCGGTGCTGGCCTCAGGTAACCAGCAGGATAAGCGGGGCTTTGTCCTGTCGGGGGAACGGTTGCACAGGAGGCAAGAACTGCCAGGAGAATCCCCAACGTTCCCGAAATGAGTCTGGAACGGACTTTGGGTCGTTTTAGGCCTTTTTCAGGACGAACCACAGCTTCTCCTCATCGCTTGATGCTTCGATCGCGCCTTCAGGAGCTTTTTCAGCCCAAACCCAAGACTTTGCGAGGGTTTCTTGGGCTAGATAATCAGAAAATGCGTTAATGGCACTCTGAATGACAGGGCTTCCCCCCATCGTCAAGGTAATTCGGTCCGAGACTTCAAGACCAGCTTCCTTGCGCGCATTTTGAATCGCCCGGACGGCATCACGGACGTGTCCTTCCCACTTCAGTTCGGTAGTGACCTCTGCGTCGAGAGCTAAAGTAAGACTGCCCTCGTTGATTACTTTCAACTGGGCCTTTTCTTTTCGATTGACCAGAATTGACTCTTGCGTAATGGTCCAAGTTTTGCCTTCGGCTTCTACCGAGAGAGTTGCCCCCTCTAAGAGAGAGCGAATTTCTTCAGGAGTTAGGGTTTCAAGCTTCGCAGAAACGCTTTTCATTGCTGAGCCCAAAGTTTTTCCCAAAACTTTGAAATTGGCCTTAGCGGAATACTCGACCAAGCTTTCTTCGTTGTCATGGAACAAAACTTGTTTGACGTTGAGCTCCTCACGGATCAGGTCTTCCATTTCGCGAAGAATGGCTTTTTCTTGTTGATCGCGAGTTACCAAGTAAACTGCCTTGAGAGGCTGGCGGTTTTTGAGGTTGTGGGTATTGCGCAACGCTCGTCCCAACGAGACTGCCTGCCGAGAGATGGCCATTTTAGCTTCAAGATCGGGCCTTCGACGGGCCGATTCCGCAACCGGCCAATCTGCTAAGTGGACGGATTCGGGATCGTTTGGCAGTCTGAGGTTTTGCCAAATTTCGTCAGAGGTAAAGGGAATCAAGGGGGCAAAGAGCAACGCAAAACGTTTAAGAACGCGGTAAAGCGTTTCGTAAGCTTCGGCTTTGTCGGTATCACTTTGACTTTTCCAGAAGCGGCGTCGGGACCGGCGAATATACCAGTTATTCAGCAGATCCAGGAAGCCCACTAGGGCCTCAGCCGCCCGAGTCACTTCGTACCGTTCCAGCTCCTTGGTGACCGTCTCGGTAAGTTTTTCGAGCTCAGACAAGATCCAACCGTCTAAGGGGTTGGCTGGATTGTCTAGCTGACCTGCTGGCTGTGCCTGATCAAGATTAGCGTAGGTGACAAAAAAGCTATAAGCGTTCCAAAGAGGAAGAAGAATTTCTCGAAGAACGTCACGCACACCGTCATCAGAATAGCGCAGGTCATCGGCTTTTGTCGCCCCAGAAAGCATGAGGAATAATCTGAGGGCATCGGCACCGAATTGTTCCATGACCAAGGCTGGGTCGGAGTAGTTGCGCAACGACTTGGACATTTTTTTGCCATCCGAGGCCAATACAAGACCCGAAACAACACAGTTTTGAAAAGCCGGGCGGTCAAAAAGACCGGCGGCTAAGATCGTCAAGGTATAAAACCACCCTCGAGTTTGGTCGAGGCCTTCATTGATGAAATCAGCGGGAAAATGCTGTTCAAATTTTTCTTTGTTTTCAAAGGGGTAGTGGACCTGGCCGTAGGGCATGGCTCCTGACTCAAACCAACAGTCAAGAACTTCGGGAATGCGACGCATGGTTCCTTTGCCACACTGACAGGGCCAGGTAATGCCGTCCACAAAATGTTTATGCAAGTCGTCGGGGCGTTGGCCGGATAATTGTTCTAACTCATCGCGGCTTCCCACACACAACTGATTATCGCAGGAATCACAACGCCAAATAGGCAAGGGGTTGCCCCAATAACGGTTGCGGCTCACAGCCCAGTCGCGGGCGTTCTCTAGCCACTTTCCAAACCGCCCATTTTGAATGTGCGAAGGAACCCAATTGATTTGAGCGTTAGCAGCTAGCATTTTATCTTTGATGGAGGTGACTTTGACAAACCAGCTCGAAATGGCGCGGTAAATAAGGGGACTGGAACAGCGCCAACAGTGGGGGTAGGCGTGGAGAATCTGCTCACGTTTGACCAGTTTGCCTTCTGCTTTTAAGCGCTCAATGATCGGCTTATCCGCGTCTTTGACAAACAACCCTTGAAAATCGGGGACTTCGGAGGTAAAGCGGCCTTCGGCATCGACAGGCACAACGGTGGTAATACCTGTACCTTGCAAAATGCGGTAGTCATCCTCGCCAAAACCGGGAGCCGTATGGACGATACCCGTTCCATCTGAGTCTGTGACATGGTCGCCGACAAAGGTTTGAAACGCGCCGGGATTGTCTTTGAAGTAGGGGAAAAGCGGTTCGTAAAAAATGCCACCGAGTTCGGCACCAGTTTTTCGCCAAACAATCTCTAGCGTCTCGGGATTTTTGTAGTAGGCGCTCAAGCGGCTTTCGGCCAAGATAAAATCTTCACTACCATCGCGCACACGGACGTAAACGATTTTGGGACCCAACGAGAGAGCAAGGTTGGAAGGGAGAGTCCAAGGGGTGGTAGTCCAAGCCAAGAACGAAGCTTGAGGGTCATCTTTCAGGCGAAACTTGACGGTAATGGCGGGGTCGTGAACATCTTTATAGCCCCCGAGGTTTAGTTCATGATTCGATAGGACAGTGGAACACCGTGGGCAATAGGGCAGGATGTAAAATCCTTCGTACAATAATCCCTTTTCCCACAGGCTTTTCATGACCCACCAGATGGTTTCCATATAGTCGGGATCCATGGTTTTGTAGTCATGGTCAAAGTCTACCCAGCGCCCCGCCCGAGACATAATGGTACGCCATTCTTTGACATACCGAAGTACCGAGGCTCGGCAGGCTTCAATAAATTGGACTTCGCCATAATGTTCTATATCTGTCTTGGAATTGAGCCCTAACTCTTTTTCGATGAGATTTTCAACAGGTAAACCATGACAATCCCAGCCGAACCGACGTTCAACGAGTTTTCCTTTCATAGTCTGGAAGCGGGGAATCACATCTTTAATGGTTCCAGGAACAAAATGACCAAAATGTGGTAGACCCGTAGCAAAGGGGGGCCCATCATAAAAGACAAACTCTTCGGCTCCCTGCCGCTGAGCGATCGAACGCTCAAAGATCTTTTTTTCGTTCCAGAACTGAAGAACTTTTTCTTCCATTTGGGGAAAATCGACTTTCGGATCGACGCTTTTGTACACCAGAATCTCCCTGCTGATTTGTTTGGGTAATTGACGAAATTAAACGTTGAAAAGGCCTCACCTGTCAACGTTACCGTCTTGCCCAACCTTCTCAGAGTATGTTATTCCCCAGAACGTGAAAGTACTCTTTGTTTGCTTAGGGAATATCTGCCGTTCGCCACTTGCCGAGGCGTTGTTTCGCGAACAAGTCCAGCGAGAAGGGCTTAACGTCGAGATCGATTCTGCGGGAACCGGTTCGTGGCACCTTGGGGCTCCCGCTGATGAGCGTTCACGGGCAGTGGCTACCCGTCGGGGGATTTCGCTGACTCACCGTGCCCGTCAGGTCCGTGCCATCGATTTTGAAGAGTTTGACTACCTTATAGCGATGGATCAGGAAAACCTACAGCAGCTGAAGAAGTTGGCGGCTAACGAACAGCAACGCAAAAAAGTACATTTGTTTCGTGAATGGGATCCTGCAGGCCTTGGGGATGTTCCTGACCCTTATTATGGTTCCGACGAGGATTTTGAAATGGTCGCCCACCTCTGCGAACGTTCGGCACAAGGCTTTTTGGCGGAATTGAAGAGGCGTCTATGAACTTGGAAGTCTATCTACTTAACGTTCTTTCAGCGCATCATGTCGACTTAGGTGTCGCCCGATGGCTCAGTTCTGCTATCGCCTTGGCTGTGCTTTTGGTTTTTGGTGCGGTCGCAGGCTTTCTCATCCGCTTTGTGCTAGGAACGGTGTTGCGCCGATGGGCGTCGAAGACTGAAACACCCTGGGATGACTATCTTTTTGATCGAAAGTTTTTTCATCATCTATCGTGGGTTATGCCAGCGGTTGCGGCCTATTTTTTTCTCAAGTGGTTTGTTCCGCCTTCGTGGTCCTGGTATGCTCTCGCAAGTCGCTTTCTTCTGTTACTTATTGTTGTTTTCTCTACAGGATTCTTGAATCAATTGTTAAGTAACTTTGAGACGGGGTATCGGGCGATTCATGCCGATCGTCGACTACCGCTCCGCAGTTATGTTCAAATATCTCGGATCTTTTTATTTGTGGTAGCCGGAGTGCTGGCGGTGTCAGTTTTGTTGGATCAGCAACCCTGGGGAGTCCTTTCAGGAATTGGCGCCCTGACCGCTATCTTGGTTTTAGTCTTTAAAGATGCCTTGCTTGGGTTTGTGGCTTCGCTTCAGATCAATTCTAGCAATATGTTTAAACTGGGTGATTGGATTGAAATTCCTGGGCAAAACGTCGAAGGCGAGATCACTGACATTTCGTTGAACATAGTTACGATCAAAAACGCCGAAAATACCGTGTTCTCTTTGCCAACCTACAACTTGGTATCTGCTACCGTGAAAAACTGGCGTACAGTAACCGATCATGGCGCCAGGCGGTTACGAATAAGCTTGTCTTTTGATGCTCGCTCGGTGCGTGCCATCGACTCTGCTTTTAGGCAAACTTTAGAACAGGACAACTTATGGTTATTTCCCGAAGTGGAACTTTTAGACCCCTGGGGGTTCACCAACCTTGAGGCCTTTCGGTACTTTGCCCAAACCAAACTCGAAAACCACTCTCAGGTGCTTAAACCCAACCCGATCGTGGTGCGTATCCTTGACCCCGCTGGCCGAGGCGTTTCTGTAGAAATGTTGTTTTATACCCCCGTTACCACTTACCCCGAATGGGTCAACTTGCAAAGCCGGTTGATGGCCTATTTTATTGGCTCGATCAGCCTGTTTCGCCTTGAGTTATTTCAGGATGGCTTCACCTCAAGGTAAGGGGTGCCGGTCCTTACCGCAAAACCCTATGGAAAGCTTTTCGCTTACAACAGTCCTTGGCGAGTGAGTATGGCTATAGCCGCCGCCGTACAGGCGGTTTCCGTGCGAAGAATACGCTTTCCCATTGTTAGAATTTGCCACCCAGAGTCCAAAAAGAGCTGACGCTCCTGGTCAGTCCAACCACGCTCTGGGCCAAGTGCCAGAAAGGTTGGTTGGTTGGGGTAGTTAACCGACGGGGAATCCCCATTTCCATCAAACGCCAATTTTAGACCTGATTCTGCACCGAGGTTTTCTAGGGCTTGTCTAAGGCTCATATAACGTTCGATCTGTGGTAAATACGTGGCCTTTGCCTGCATAGCACCTTCAAAAAGCGCTTTTCGCCAGTCTTCACGCCAAAGCTTGCTGGTTAGGTAAGATTTTTCGCCCAACTGCGTAGCCGTAAAGACTAAACGTTGGGCTCCTAACGTGGTCAGGTCTCGAAGTAATCGTTGTGCTGTAGGGGGGCGGGGAGTACCAATTAAAAAGGTCAAATTCAGGGGCGGTGGCGGGACTTCGGTAAAACAAGGGTCAGAAAATTTCAAGCCGTTTTGATCTTTGCCTTGCAGTAGAATCGTTCCTTTGAGTCCCCCCACAACTCCAGCGGCCAGGCGCTCACCGGGGCAAGTTTTCAAAATATTAACAATATGAAGGGAGCGTGGATCCTCAAGCGGTAGTGGAGTCTCCCATTCGCTGGGGTCAAAGAGCAGTAAATTCATAGACTTTCTTTCATAGGGCCTTTACGCTTTTTTGTCAAAATACGTCGGTGGACAACAGAGGCGGACGCGGTGTATTCTGAAGAAAATTGCCGGGGAGGGTAGCCGATGGAACTAACAAGCACCCAACGAAGTTTTCTTACCAAATTGGCTCATGACGTACAGCCGGTGGTAATGTTGGGAAAGGCTGGGCTAACCGATCAAGTCATAGCGGCCCTATCGCAAGCCTTAGAGGATCATGAATTGGTCAAGATGCGATTTCAGGGCTTTAAAGATGAAAAACGAACATTGGCCGTAACAGCGGGTGAGAGGTCTTCTGCCATACTCGTTAGGCTTTTAGGTAATAATGCGGTGTATTTTCGGGTTTCATCTGACCCCGATAAACGAAAAATTCGACTCCCCCGGGGTTAAGAGGGTTCACCATGCGGCGGCTAACGGGATTTTTGGCCCTGTTATGGGGAATGACCTTGGGGGCTGTGACGGTGCAAGCCCAAACGGTTGCTGAAGATGTTCTCAAGAAAGCGGCTTTACAGAATATTCATTTTATTGACTACGTCGGTCCGGTTTCTGTCTACAATACGCGGGAGCAAATTATTGGAATTGGGCGACGATTAGGGGAACAACGCTTAACTTCTCAAGGACCCGTCGGTGGCCCCTACTATAAAGCTTGGCGGTTTCACGATGCGAAATCCCCCCTTCTGAGTGCCGATGTGCTGGTTCTTGAACCGCAGGCTTCTGTTGATACTATCCGTAACCTCAACTGGATTGTCGCTGGTTATCTCGAAAAGGCCTTTGGGTATTCTTTTGATGATGCCCTCCTCTTGGCTGATTTTGTTACACGCTATAACGCCGTCTATCGAGGAAATGTTGCCTACTTTTCCAAGATGTATGTTCCCGCGTTGGCGGCACACCTAACCCCCGAAAACGCTGGAATAGCTTTGAATTACCGAGCATGGCCCGGCAAAACTCGCTTGGTCATTCCCCTGAGAGATACCTTAAGTCAAGGACCGGCGGGGCAGGTCAATGCCGAAGAGGTTTCTAACCCGGCAGTAACTAAGGATATGACTAAAGCGCCTGCGCTGGAAGAGCGAAAAAAGCTTGCTGACCTTAAAGAAACCGAAATTGTCAAAGAGCAAAAAGTGATCAATCAAAAAGCAGAAGCCTTGGCTGGGGCCCAAGCCCAAGCCCAAGCCCAAGCCCAAGCCCAAGCCAAGGCCGCTACTCCACAACCCTCCGTTGCACCGCTTCCTGCGCCAAGCCCAAGTCCAAGTCCAAGTCTCACTCCAGGGCCCAGTGCCAAGACACAGGCGATTGCCCCAGCCCCTACGCCAAGTTCGTCGCCAGCTCCTGAGGGGATGACGCCAGCGCAAGTGGCAAAAGAAAAGCAGATTTTGCAAAAAGCCCAAGCCGCAAACCATAAGCGAGATGTTCTTCTTCAGAAAGAGCGACAGTCGATACAAAAGGCAGATCAAGCTTTACAGGCTCAACCTCCTGCCCCACAGGCGGCGCCCCCTCCCTCAACCGTACCCTTTTTACAAACCGTCTCGGCCGGGAGGTCGCGACTCGATCTTGTTGATATTGGAGGATCTCGCCTTTGGAAAGTTTCATCGCTCAATTCCATTCGGCGGGGTGAATTCCAAAAGTTCGGCAACTCTTGGTTAGTAACAGCGGGCGAACAACGTGGCGATGCTACCGTACGCCTTGTCTTATTGTCGCCAGGTGACCTTGCTATTACCGCACAATCACCGCAAGAGGTTTCTCCTGCAGCGCCAGTTGTTGTTGTCGGGACGTTAGCCTACGCGATTGTGAAAAGCGACGGTCAATGGGTGGTCGCGTCGTACGATACACAACTTCAAACCCATCAGCTATCGCGGGTTTCTGTCCGGGAAGATTCTGGCCTCGAAGTAACCCCACAAGCTGTTCTGGTTCAAGACCCATCGGGAGAAGTTCTTTTACTCGACCCCGAGAAATTAACAAAAATTGCCCTTAGCAAGGACACCCCATGAAGCATACCGGCCCATTTTTGAGTAGAACCATTGGTGTGGTTCAAGACTTGAGTTTGGACGAGCAGTGGTATTTGTACACCAAAACTGCGGCCATAAAAAAAGCGATCCTCGAAAATCAGGATCTTGCTTCGTTTCAGATCGCCGATCATGGGCTTTCGGTTTACCTCATTTTTTTAGAAGATAGCACACGAACCAAAGAGTCTTTTCGTAATGCAGCTTTGTTTCACGACGTCACTGTTAATGTGTTTGATGTGGCCAGCAGTTCTGTTAATAAGCAAGAAAGCCTCTCTGATACGTTGAAAATGTTGGTCGGGTACGGAAGGCGGTCATTGTTCATTATTCGGAGCACGGTCGAAGGGGTCTGTCGTCATTTAGAAAATTATATTGGTGAGTATTGCCAAAAGGCGGGAATTCCTCGACCAGGATTTATCAATGCGGGGGATGGTAGGCATGAACATCCCACCCAAGAATTTCTCGATGAGTTTTCTTTCTTAGAAAAGAAAGCTTGGAAGCGCGACGAAATTCACATTGCCTTGACGGGAGACCTTTATTTTGGCCGTACCATCCATTCAAAAGCCGATGGCTTGAAGATTTTTCAACGGGTCAGGGTTGACCTGATTGCCCCCCAAGAATTGGCACTTCCGGAATTCTATGCGCAAAAGATGAGAGAGAATGGCTTCACCGTGCGAAGCTTTGATTCCCTTGACGAATACCTCAAGCAAAAAAATGTTGCCGACATTTGGTACTTTACTCGACTCCAGCTAGAGCGTATGGGCGATGATGTTTTAGACAAGGTTGAGCGCCTCAAAGCTGCCGTAACGGTTCGACCTGATCATCTTCCCCTCCTTCCTGCCGGAACAAAGTTTTATCACCCGCTGCCACAAAATCGAAAGGCTCCAACCATTCCTCATTTTGCCGAAAGTCTGCCACTGAACGGATGGGACGAGCAATCTCGAAATGGGTATTTTACACGAATTACGCTCATTGGCATGATTGGTGGGGTTCTTGGCCAGGAATTTTCAGGGCAAACCCTGGTCGATGAAGCCTTGACTGATGATTTTGTAGAAGAAGTTCCCGTTTCGGGGCAAACAAAACTCGGAGACCACAAAACAGGCATTAAACCGGTTGATAACGGCATCGTGATTGATCACATAGGGGTGGGTCGCAGTATTGAACAGATTTGGAAGCTCCTTGATAAAATTCGGCGAAACTTGCAGTTGAATTACTTATCGAGCCAAGGCGTGTTTGCCTCAAGCAAATCGCAAACCTTAAAAGGACTCATTTCGATTCCTCAGTTAACAGAGCTGGGCTTTAAAAAGATGAAGAAGCTTGCAGCACTGAGTCCTGAATGCACTTTGAATATCGTTCAAAATAGTCAAGTTGTTCATAAATACCGGGTACACATGCCGCCGAGAATCTATAACTTTGAAGAAATCTCGTGCCGTAACGAAAACTGCATCAGTCATGCTCGTCAGCACGAACCGGTTCAACCGGAGTTTTTGAGGGCTGGCGAGGGGTTTGTTTGTCGCTTTTGCGAACGTCCGCATACCTTTGACGAAATCTGGACGAGCTAGATAATCCGAAAGCCTTATCGCTGAGGCCCGCTGAGCGTTGCGCCAAATGGGGGCAAAGGGCGGCGCACGGCCCCCGAAGGGTGCCCCGTGCGTTAGACTAATTGCCCGGAGTTGTCGAAGGCGGCAGATTTGTTTGGTTCGGTTCTTCCGCTTGCGAGTTGTCCCCACTGGGGGAGGTGGACGGTGTTGAATTAGGCGAACCAGTATTTAAATCAAGGTTGAAGTTTAGGTCGGGATTCAAAACACTGTTATCGATTTTACTCGTAACTTTGTGTAGCACCTTGTTCATATTCGCTGAAAGTACGGCATCTCGCATTTTTCTAAACTCGGCCAAGTTAGACACCTTTGTGGGTACTGTACCTGTTAAGAAAACCTCACGAATGACATGTTCGCCGGGTTCTCCCGACGGAAGAAGGCCTGTTTCCGCGTCGACATCAGCAAACTGAATACCGGTAGCGGGAATAGGGAACTTGATAGGAGGCAGGTGTTCATGAACTTTTTTCATGTACTCAGCCCAGTAAATCCCCGCTGCAGTGGCCCCAGTGTTTTCCAACCCCAAAGAGTTGCCAGGGTGGTCAAAGCCTAACCAAACGGCTGTGGTCATGTAGGGAGAGTAGCCAATAGCCCAAGCATCAGCCCAGTTCTGCGTCGTTCCTGTCTTTCCGGCCATCTCCATAGGAAGTCCATTAACATACCACCGAGCATAGGCTAGGGTACCGGTCTGAACGGTAGTTTCCAGCAAGTTAGTCATGATATAGGCGGTTTGAGGGCTGATGATCTGTGCCGCGCTCCCTTTTAGCCGTTGCTCGTTGAGCATTTCGGCGGCTGGGTTAGCAATGATGTTCCCTTTTCTATCCTGGATATACAGAACACCAATCGGATCAACTTCCCGACCTTGGTTGGCAAAAATCGCGTAAGCCCGGGCCATCTGGATTGGTGAAACTGAAATAATTCCTAAAGCTAAGGGGTAGCGTCTCGGGAAGGTGGCGGCTATCTGAGCTGGGTCAGTAATGCCTAACAACTTGGCGGCGCGGTCAATGGCGGCATCAAAGCCAATTCCTGCCAAAATTTGAATGGAAGGAACATTCATAGAGTGCGCCAGGGCTTGGCGCAACAAAACTGGTCCCTTCCATTCTCCCAAGAAATTGGAAGGTGTGTAATAGGTACCGTCTTCATTCTTAAAAACCGTGGGTTGATCCATAATCATGGTTGCGGGAGTATATTTGCGGGAATCAATCGCCGCAGAATAGTATAGAGGTTTAAAAGCTGACCCCGGTTGAATACGGGCCTGGACGGCACGGTTGAACTGGTTTAAACGGTCAAAGTGTGAGCCCCCGACCATGGCCTTGATGTAGCCGGTGGAATTGTCGAGGGTAATGAGGGCGCCTTCGACTTGATCTCGTCCCATGATAGCGACTACTGGTTTGTAAGCTTTTGTTGCCACCGTATCGAGTGAATCGGCACCAAATATTTTGGCGGCAATGTCAATTGTCGGCAAAAGTTTTTGCTCCAGGTAACTCCGGGCGTCTCGGAGCCTTTGCGTCCCTTTCGCTTTAAGATCGCTGATGTTGAAGGTATAGCTCAGCATATCCAAGATGGGGGCTATCTCTGAATCGACGATGTTGAGACGTCGCCCGTTGGAGGCTTGAAATTTCTCGTTGGTGATTTCGATTCCTCGAGTCATAACCTCGTCAGCAACTTTTTGATCATTTAAATCTAAGGTCGTATGGATGACTAAGCCGTCTCGGTAGATATCATGAGGACCAACGAGGTTATCATCAAGCCAGTTTCGAACGTACTCGGTAAAGTAAGGTGCCCTATCAACTTGATCAAAGTACGCTGTACTCATGTCGCCACGGCTGTAGTCATAATTGGCCCAATACTGATCAAAGCTGTCTTTTGCCTGCTTTGCCGTGATGTAGCCTAACTGCACCATTTGGTCCAAGATTTCTTTTTGTACTTTGGCGGCTCCGTTGGGGTTCCTAATGGGAGAATACAAGCCTGGTCGAACCAGCTGTATGACCAGGAGGGCAGCTTCAGCCGGTGTCAGCTCTTTGACCGGTTTATTAAAGAAATATTTGCTGGCGGCTTCAACACCGTAGGTGGCGTGACCAAACGGCATATTGTTCATGTATTGTTCGAGAATTTCTTCTTTTGAGAATTTTGTCTCAAGCTGTAACGCCCACCACAGCTCTTGCAATTTTCGGGTTAGTGTCAATTGGGTGCGGTCAGAGTAGAGTTTCCCCGCCAACTGTTGAGTAAGAGTTGATCCGCCTTGAAGATGATGAGTAATCACGTCCATGACCATGGCGCGCAAAATGCCCTTGAGTGAAAAACCGTTATGATAAAAGAAGTCCTGATCTTCACGCGTTACTAAGGCGTCGGTCAGGAAGCGAGGTATGTCATTGTACGAAACGAGATCTCGTTTTTCGGTTGAAAAAAACTCGGTGATGACGTTTCCGTGGATATCGAGAACTTTGGAGGGGAGCGCTGGGTCAAAGTTTCCGAAATTGGAGCGATTTTGGATATTCCAGGTAGCACTGAGGGCAAGCCCCAGTAAGAGGCCCATACCAGTGGCCGAAACCAAAGCTAAAATCGCAAGGATTTTTAGCCGACGATTGCGTCTTTCGGAAAAGATCATGGCCTATGGTAGGCAAACAGGGATTTTCTGTCAACTTACTTCAGAATGTTCAAACAAAAAAAGAAGCCGGCTGGGGAAGCCGGCTCCAACCCCGAAGGGTATCGTATGATATAGAAACTGGGAGGGGAACTATATCTCTACGACAATTAAACTATCGACGGGTAGTTAGCGTTACTTTACAAGAAAAATCCGGGGGAAAAGCTCCCTGCTATTCTTCCTCAAAGGCAATTTGCATCTGTAAGGACACTTTATGCCTACCACCTCGCGTGATTTCAAAATTATCGGCCACTTGATAACCCCCAATGGTGAACTGAACAGTATGGATTCCTTTTGAGACGGCTAAAGAGTTCCAGGCAGAAGGGGGAACAGGTTTGCCATCAAGCAGAATCTGAGTTCCTGCGGGAGCCTCAAACGTCACATAGGGGGTATCTTCTGCCAGCACTGCCGAAAGTTCTGTAACTTTGGCTGGACGAACGGCCATATTGAGGTTTTGTGACTTGTAACCGGGAAGCGAAAGATGCACGGTGTAAACCCCGGGGTCGAGGTAGATCACGCCTTCGGAGGTTTCTTGCTGACCATTGATTAAAATCTTGAGTTGCTGGCGCATTTCGGGCGAAAGGTTCGGCGTTCGTAAAAGAAATCCCCCCAAATTCGTACTGAGCCAGTGACAGCTAACATGAAAAACTGCCGGGTCTTGGGTCTCGCTGGAACTATCAAGGGCTTGAATGGACAAAAAAAGGGGAAAAGTCGCCCGTTTAACCACAGCAGTATCCACCGAGGCCAAAAGATGTGCGTTAGCAATGAGGGGAACATCTAAATAAAAATGCGAGGCTATGGGCAAAACCTCCCAAGCAATCCTCGCTTCGGTTGTGGGGGGGCCTTCCGACTTTTGGTATAGCGATACCGCTAAATTGGCATGCCGATCAAAAATCTCGCGCGGTACCTGAATTTCGATTTCTACAGCCTTTGTAAAGCGGGTTTGCTGGGGAACCTGAAGCTTTACCAGCTCACCAAGGTGGAACCCTACGGGTTCTCCATCAAGCACAGCGGTTTTCTCACTCTGATGAGCCTGAGCAAAAAGCGCGGGGGTGAGAAAAATGAGAAGCAAAAGTCCAGAAAGGAACTTCATCAGAATTTTACCGGTAAAAGGGGAAGGGGATTCACAGGAACGCCATTTTTTTTAATTTCAAAATGGAGGTGAGGACCTGTAGATTCTCCGGTACTTCCCACTTTTCCTATGATTGTACCTGATCGGACGGTTTCATTCAAGAAAACTAAGATGCGTGAGAGGTGAGCATAAACAGTTTCCCAGCCCCTGGCGTGCTTGAGAATGACGTGATTGCCCAGAATGGGATTGTATCCCACATCGGCCACTGTACCATCCTGGGCCGCAAAGACGTCTGTGCCAATGGGAGCCGCAAGATCAACTCCGGCATGAAAATCGGGCTTTCCGGTAAACGGGTTCGGCCGCATGCCAAAGGGAGAAGTAAGTATCGCATGAGGGAGGGGAAACCTAAACAAGGTACCTAAGAACCGCGAGCGCTCCTGAGGACCAAATCGCTCGCCAGGAAAAAAAGTAAACGGTACAATGCCCTCGGGTGTGGGGAGCCGCAGAGCCACCGCATGTTTTTTTGACATGTTCCAGGCTTTAAGTAGCCGGTCGATTTCTCCGGGATGCTGACGATTCAAAAATAGGCCGGGTTGACTGGGTACAAGAATTGTTTGGCCGGGTTTAACAGCCTGGGGGTTGGACCAGCCGTTGAGTGTCGAAAGGGTATCGTAGGGAAGATTAAAACTCCCCGCGAGCGAAAAAACGTTATCTTCTGGTTTAAGCGTGTAGCGAAAGAGGCTTAAATCCGGCAGGGGGTCTCCTCGAGCGATGGCCTCATAGTAATCTTCAACAAGATCTTGTTGCTGTTGAAACAAAGGGTCGGAAAGAACCGAAAGGTGATGGATGAGGGGGATCCCCTGCCAGGCCAGCAGTGAGCCATTTTCTCCTTGAGCATGGGCAGAGAATAGAAGCGTAAAGAAAATAGAGGCCAGTAGGACCGCAAAGCGTCGCAAGTTGGTCACGAAGCCTCACTAGGCACGGGCTTTTTGAGCTTCTGGGCTAAAGGGCCAAGAATGTTTAGGGTTTTGAGTCGCTCAGCCGGAAGGTTGACGGCTTGAAAGAGGCGTTCTGACCTGAGCAGAAAGTCGTAAGCTGTTTCAAGGCTTCCTAGCTTTTCGGCCAAGAGTCCTAACACACGTAAGTCCTGACCGATGGCGACGCTGTTTTCTTCATCTTTGTCGAAGCGCAGAGCTTTTTGCAGGTCCTCAAACGCGGTTTGCGTTTGACCTGCTTGCGAGTCGAGCGATCCTATCATAAACCAGTTTGAGGCTTGTGCTTTTTTGTCACCTGTAGCCGTGTTGAGGGTCAACGCCTGTTGCAAGGCTAGTCGAGCCGCCTCGGGGTGCTGAAGGTTTTGTTCAACCAGTGCCCACGCTTGCCAAAGGCGAGCGCCCTCCGAAGTCAAAGGAAAAGGTTGTGCCGCTTTTAATAAGCTTTGGGCCCCGGAAGTCTGGTTCTGGGCTAAAAACCATTGAGCGCGCAGAACTAAGTTCTGCGCCACTAGATCGGGGTTTTTGGCATCTTGGGCAGCCTGTTCCCCTGCCTCGAGAGCCTGCCTCGCTTCTGGATACCTGCCAAGTGCCATGAGCGCCGTGGCCACCGAGTTATAGGATACGGCAATCCCTTTGGTATAATCCACCGAAGTGTTGACGCTAAGCGCCAGCTGAAACAACTTAAGGGCTTGATCATACCGTCCTTGGTCGAAATCATTCTGCCCATACGTCAGATAGCCAGCTGCCGAGTTTTTTTGAGTATCCACCCTGTCGGGAAGCGGGGGGGCCGAAGAACAGCTGAAAAACAGCCATAGGCCCGCAACCGCAAGGACATACTGCTTAGAACTTTTCATCCCTTAACCCCGGAGCTTGGAAATGTTGTGGTTTCTGTTCGGGTATGCCACCTTTCAGGAGTGGATTGTTGGCTAAACCCGTCATCACATTGTCGGCGTTGTGTAAGGCAGTTCGTGTATCTTCCAAAACCCCTGTAATTTGCGGTGTGGACTGATTCACATAACTGGCTACACCTTGTACCTGGCTCATAGTCTGACTAATTTGCGACAAGATTGTAGTTACTTGGTTATAGAGCTGGTTATTGTCATTCAGCATGGTCGCGATACTTCCCTTGGGGTCAAGAAGTTTGGGGATAAGACCCTTGGGGTCGCGTAGTTGTGACGAAAGCTTGGCAAGGTCACCGGTAATAGCCGTGAGATTGGGAACCAACCCCTGGGAACTTTCTGCCAAAAGACGGTTGAGATCTCGCACCGTCAGATTGATCCCCTCTAACAAAGTGGCCAATTGGTTGCTCGAGGTACCCTCGACAGCGGAATTGACATCTCCTAAAAGCTGGTTAATGTTGCCAAGAGTGGTCTGAACCTGCGCGAGGATGGCACCAAGCTGATCATTGCTGGTAGGTTGATCGACGAGGCCTTGCGCCAGGAGATTTTTTCCTAAAATGGTATCTGTCGAAGGGATAAACGAGCCGTTTTCCATGGGCGGTAAAAGATTACGACCGGGAAGGAGGTTTAACCCGCCACCTATTCCAAAGGTGCCTTTATCTAACTCAAGTACAGAATTGGGTTTAATTTTGTCATAATAGTCTGAGTAAATTTGGATCACGACATTAACCCGGTTGTTGCTGTTCAAATCAACAGCACTAACTTTCCCGATTTCAAAGCCACGGAGATGGATCGGCATACCAGGGGTAAGGCCATCCGCGGTTTCAAAGCGACTGGTAAAATGGTAGCCCCGATCAAACCAGCGCTGATTGAGCCCCATAAGGATTATTACCCCCACCAGAATCGCCACGGCGAGTAATAAGAAAAAGCCCACAACCTGCTGGGCAAAGCGGATTCGGAACCTCATGCTGACACTTTCGGCAACTTCTTGCCCCTGGTCAAGTCGCTCATGCTTATGGTTGCCCCTCTGACAATAAACCGAGGATATCCTGCGAAAAGGTGGCGGCTTGGCTAAGAACTGACGTTAAAATTTCGATGACACGGGAGTCTTGCGACTGAACAACTTCATGTATAGGGCCAAACGCCAAGATTTGACCATCCCGCATGATGGCCAGGTCATCAGCGACTCTGGCCGTAACACTCGGGTCTTGAGTTACAAGAATGACAGTTTTTCCCTGGCGCCGAAAATCTTCGATAAAAGCTAAAAGTCTTTCTTTGAGCTGATTATCTAATCCCGCAGTGGGGTCATCCAAAAACAGGGTTTCAGGGTCATTAACAATGGCTCGAGCGAACGATACTAACTTTTGTTCCCCAAGGGAGAGGTGTGAAGGCCGATCATCCCAGACTTCCCTAAGCCCAACCTGCCTGGCGGCTTCTCGTACGCGGTCTTCTATTTGAGCGCGTGAGAATTGTGGGTTATGAAATTGTAAGGGCAGTTCGATGTTCTGCCTAATGGTTTTGTTTGCCCAAAGGGCCGCATTTTGAAAGACAAACCCTGTTTTTGCCCGCACCGCAATGGTTTGCTCTTCATTTCTTGCTTCCCACGACTTTTGATCAAAGATGACGCTCCCTGACTGGGGTAAAATTAGTCCCGCGGCAATTTTGAGAATCGTGGATTTGCCACAACCGGCAGGGCCCATCAAAACGGTACAGCGATCTTTGGCCAAACTCAGGTTCAAGTTTTCGAACAAGAGAACTTGCCCCGTGTGGAACGTGACTTCGCGCAATTCAGCGCAGGCAGAAGAGGAGTTCATCCTGCGAACGCCAAGGTCAAAAGAATATTCACCACGATCAATAGTCCAAAACCTTGTCCAACAGCCCGAATCACAATAACAGGTATTTCTGTTGTGGATTGTTGGGCACGAAACCCGTTCAAGCTCGACACTAACGAGATGACGATACCAAAAATCAGACTTTTGACTACACTGAGAGACACAGCATTTGGCGTCAGCTGAGCCATCAGCTGAGAAAAATATTCGCTAGCGGGTATCGGGTGAATAAATTGAGCGACTAAATAGCTGGCGGCTAGACCGCTAACGTTAAAGTAGAGGTTAAGCGCGATCATGGATAAGGTGACGCCTAAAAAGCGGGGAACGACTAAATACGAAATGGGATTGATCCCGACGGCGAGGTAGGCTTCAATCTCGTGCGTTACGACCATCGACGAAAGTTCAGTCGCTATGGCTACACCCGAGCGTGCCATCACAATGAAAGCTGTCAAAAGGGGGCCGAGTTCTCGTGTGATCACGGTAATGAGAATCGTATAGACTAAGTTGGTCGAGACTGCTGTAGGAATTTGATTGCCATAAAAGATGATGACTGTGCCCAGAGAAACCGCAATCAACGTTATAATGAAGAGCGCATTGACCCCCGTAAAGAGAATCTGCATAACCAAAACCTGAGTGCCAACTTTGGATCGTGAGCGAAAGTGAAACGTCTCTAAGAGAACATTCCAAAAAAATCCAAAAGCGTAAAACAGGTTAGCGGTGAGCTCAAAAGCGGCGCTTCCCCAGCGAGCTAAAAAATTGGGATGCTCTTCACCAGAGGTGAGGCTCATCGACAAACACCCTCCGAAACAGAAAAAAGCTCTTCATAAAAACGGCACGAAATGGGCTGACGCCCTGCAGTTTGTCCTAAAATTCGATCCGGCCGATTTTCGCCATGAAAATCCGACCCAGCGGAAACTTTGAGGTCTAACGATCTTGCTAGCGCTTCAAGCCGCAAGCAAGCAGCTGTTGTGGCCGAAGGATGCCATGCTTCAAGCCCATCCAACCCTAGGGCTTTCCAACCCGCCAATTGATCTTTCAAGGCTTCCCACGATAACCCCAGCGAAAAAGGGTGGGCTACAATCGCCACCCCGCCGGCCTGATGAATGAGATTTACCGCTTGGCTAAGTTCCAGGCCTGCCTTGGGTTCCCAAAAGAGTTTGCCCCGCCCCAAAAAGTGCGTAAAGGCCTCTTGTATGGTTTTGACTTTGCCTCGGGCTACTAACCAGCGGGCAAAGTGAGGCCTGCCGACAACACCGCCGTCGGCAAGTTCGACAATGTCCTCAAAATGCCCCCGCATACCGGCTTGTTGCATTTTTAAAAAGATTTTTCGGTTTCTGTCTTCTCGAAGCCCTTGGAGCACCGTCACCGCTTCTTGAAATTTTCCGCCCCAGTCTTGCAACCCTAAGCCCAGGAGGTGAAATTCTCCAGTGTGCTGAACTTCCCACTCGATGCCTGGAACGAAAGTTATTCCTGCCGTTCGACAAGCGTTTTGGGCTTCTTCCAAGCCAGCCGTGGTGTCATGATCTGTAAGAGCCAAAACCGACAGCCCACGACGGAGGGCTAGCTCCACCAGTTTAGCGGGAGTTAACCGGCCGTCTGACGCTGTGGAGTGGGAATGAAGATCAATCATCAAAATTAGTCTAAAGAATTTTCTGCTGTGTTGACAGGGGGGTTACACCGAATTATTCTAAATTGTGTCATCCTTTGTCCTGTAGGAGGTTGTGTGCCTAAGGCAACGCAGTTTAAAGCCAATTCGGTCATCTACTTTCAGGGCGATTTGGGCGACAAAATCTTTATCCTCAAAGCTGGTAAGGTTCTCTTGCGGAGCCAGGATATTGAGACCGGTGAAGAAATTAAAGAACTCATCGCTACCGGAGAATTTTTTGGTGTCAAGTCAGCCTTGGGTAAGTACCCGAGGGATGAAACAGCCCTAGTGCTTGCCGATGCCGAAGTGCTGTTGTTTAACGTTCCCGAATTTGAACAACTTGTTCTATCGAACACCCGCATCATTATGAAAATGCTTAAGGTTTTTTCAAACCAATTGAGGCATATTCACGGAAAGGTTCAAAATCTTATTTCGAATTCCGAGCAAGCCGATCCCGAAACAGGGTTGTACTCAATCGGTGAGTACTACTTTAACAACCGGCAATATAAACAAGCAGTCTACGCATTTTCACGGTATTTGACGTATTATCCCTCTGGGCGTTTTGCCTCCAATGCGGCAAGTCATCTTGAGCAAGCAGAAGGTGGAGTGGCAAAAACTGATTCTACTGCCCTTTTTGCCGCAGCCGGTTCCTCCACTGCTGGGGTGAGAACGGCCCCCACTGGGGCTGGTGACTTACAGGCCGCTAAAGGCTTTTTTGAAGCGGTAAGCTTGGCAAATCAAGAAAAATACGCTGACGCCTTGAAAATTTTTCAGCGTTTGGTCGCGTCCAACGCTGACCCTGAGCATAGTGCTAAGGCCGAATTCGAAGTAGGGCGTTGCTTGGTGATGACCTCTCGTTATGATGAGGCAATTCGCCATTTAACAGCGGTGATTCAAAAATACCCCAAGCATCCGGATTTAAAAGATGCTTTATACTTCATTGGGCGGTCCTACCAAGGAAAAAATGATCTTACTTGGGCCAGAAATTTCTACCAAAAGATTCTCGGTTTGGCAGGCGAAGACGAGCCGGTAGCTGTAAAGACCCGCCGAGCTCTGCGAGAATTGGAAGGGACTCCATCGTGACTTTGGACCTATCACTCTTTAACCGTTTTGCTGTGACCAAAAGGGCTGGCGAAATAATTTTTTGCGAGTTTGAACCGGGCGATGCCTTTTATCTCATTCAAAGTGGAAAAGTCAAAATTGTGAAAATTCTGGGGGACATTGAGAAAACCATCGATATCCTTCAACCAGGTGAGTTTTTTGGAGAAATGGCGCTCTTGGAAGAGGCTCCTCGAAGTGCTTCGGTCATCGCTATGACGGACGTCAAGCTCCTTGAGTTTAATAAAGCCAACTTTGAAATTCTCATGCAAGGTAATCCTCAGATAGTGTTGAACTTACTAAAGCTTTTTTCTAAAAGAATTTATGATCAGAAACGACGCTTTTTAATTTTAAAGCTTGATGACCTTCAGGCTCGGGTAGCTGACGTCTTTCTCATGCTCGATGAGACCAGCGGCAAAACGGCAGACCCTATGGACAATCAAAGGGTATTTCCCAACTCGGTTGAAGACATAGCCCATTGGGCTGGCTTAAGCGTTCAAAAGGTCAGTGAAGTTCTTAAACAATTTGCCAATCAACGCCGCGTTGAAGTCCAGCAAGGCAAAATTATTGTCCGCAACATTATGGATTTTACACGCTTTGTGAATTCAAAGCGCCAAAAATCCTAAGAGAGCTCTGTCTTAGCGTTAAGGAGGGGACGTATGCAATATCGAAAATTAGGACGAACAGGCCTGGTCGTGAGTGAAATCGCTTACGGCAGTTGGCTGACCTTCGGGAACCAAGTGGAACTCGATTCTGCCAAGAAGATTATTCAAAAGGCCTTTGACCTGGGCATCAATTACATTGACACTGCTGACGTTTACAACCGGGGCGAGGCTGAGAATCTGCTAGGACAAATTCTTCCTGGCAAGAGGCGTTCGGAATATATCGTGGCGACCAAGGGCTTCTGGCCGATGTCCGATAGTGTTAATGATCGTGGACTGTCTCGAAAACACATCTTTGATACCGTCAACGCTAGCCTAGAGCGCTTGAAGCTCAACTATGTCGATTTGTGGTACTGCCATCGTTACGATAACGAAACACCTTTGAGCGAGACCTTAGAGGCTATTGAAGACTTAATTCGACAGGGAAAGATTTTGTATTGGGGTACTAGTGAGTGGGAGGCCGATCAAATTGCTGAGGCCTGGGCGTTATGCGAGGCTAAAGGCTGGCATAAACCTGTTGTTAACCAACCGTATTATTCTCTTTTGGGAAGAAAAATCGAGCAAAGAATTCTACCCACCTGTCAGCGTTTGGGGATGGGAACAGCATCGTTTTCGCCGTTGGCGCAGGGAATTCTTACGGGAAAGTACTCTGGTGGCGTGATTCCCGCCGGAAGCCGGGGAGCGGATTCGCGGTTGAATGGGTTTATGAAGGATAACTTGACCAATCATCGGGTCTTAGAACGGGTGGACCATCTTGCCGTTCTCGCTCAAAAGAATGGGGTCACTGTGGCTCAGCTAGCGATTGCCGCCCTTTTGCATACCCCTGGATTGTCAAGCGTCATTGCGGGGGCCAGTTCCGTTGCGCAACTCGAAGAAAATGCTAAGGCCAGCGGCATGAAATTGTCGGCTCAGGATCTCAAAAAGATCGATAAACTTTTTCCCATCAGCTAGCCTCTGATTTCGACCTTAGCTAGGACGATTGTTGAAAGTCTGCGCCCCTCAAGGCAAATTCGCTAAGAGGGGTGTGGTAAGTTTGGTGTAGGCCTCTGAGGCCTTACCAGCCGCCTCAAAATGCTGTTTTGCTAAAGACCATTTTTGTTGTTGGTACAGTACCAGGCCTATAGCGTAGTCTAAAAGGCCCGGGGGGGCGTCCTTCCAGGCCTTTTGTGCTTGAAGGTAAAAACTCTCTGCTTCGGGGTATACCTTTCTCTCGTAAGCCGCTAAACCTGCCAAGTACAGGGTGTTGCCGTCTTTTTCTAGTTGTAGGGCCTGAGCCAGGAAAGGCTCTGCTGTTTTTCCATCGCCTGCTTTAAGTGCCTTTTCAGCTTCTTGCAAAAGGGTTGTTCGTCCGGGGTGGGCCTTCCACCACGTCCAACAATCTTGAGACAGCTGAGTGAGCATCTGGGGGGGGAGAACGGCAGTTAAGGGGGTAGGGTGCGGCGAAGTTAAGTTAGCCAGATACGCTCCAAAAGCACGGGCGTAAGTAGGGTTTGGTGTATTCATCAAAAAGGTTACCAACCCCCAAGCGGATAATTTTTCGGCATCAGTCAGCGTTGGTTTTGAAAGAAAAGCCAACGTCGGTTGGGTTTCCCATTGTTTTAACAACTCATCGGCAAAAATACGGTTTTGGCCAAATTGCCAAGCGGGGCTCTTCCCGGAGATATCCCAAAAGTAACGGGCTAAACCTTCTTCTAACCAAGCAGGAGCTTTAGGAACGGCCAACCAAAACCATGACAAAAAGGTTTGAAAGGCCCAAGCAGATTCGTCTCCCGGTTGGGCCACCCCTAAGAGCATGGTTTTTTTATCTGAGAACTTCAAAGCTAACGGTGGCGAGGGTGTTTTTCCGATCAACGGCAAGACCGAAGCCTCGTACGCCTTTACAGTGGGAAAAAGCTCGACTGAGACTTTGACCGCAGACGAAGAAATCTGTAGAACTTGGGAATATTGGGATACCAAACCCTCGAGAAATTGGGCTTCTTGCTCTGTTCCAGCTTTTCCGGCAAAGGAAGTGATTTGAAAATGAGCAGACTGTTCGGTTACGGCCTTAGGCTCTGCCGAGAGGGTTGAAATTATGCCACTTGAAAACAGCAGGAAGGTCCATAACCGCATGAGGTTTCTCCTAATCGGGCTTATCGTATGCCGTGAATAGCCACATCCACAGCATCAATTTGCAAACCAGTATAGCGTTCTAACCGGGATCTGACAAATTCTTGCAACGAAGCTAAAAACCGGGGGAGGTCACGACCGTAAGGGGCGTCGACGGTCAAAGTGATCCGCCAGGCTTGATGCCTTTGACTAAGCTTTAACCTAAGAATTTTTAAAGAACTATCAAACTCATCCACACAGTGAAGGATCATTTCGCGTAAGGCCGGTTCAGAAAGGGCGATTTGGCCTGGGTTTTTGCTGTGGAAGGGGGGGCTGACGTCAGTCTTTTCAAAGGATTTTTTCCCGCGTACAAAAAACGAACCTAAAATAATGCTGGCATGATGACGCCCCACCTCTAACCGAGAGGCTGGAATGACGTGGCGGCCCTTATTTCGCTGGGCTTGAGCCGTTTGAATTTCTTCTTCGGTGGCAACTTCTTCGATTCGAATCCACTTGTCGACCGTTGAAAGGCCCAGACGTTCCACAACAAGTCGCACCATTTTGACAGAGGTTCCGAGAATTAAGACTTTGCTCGTCGGTAAGCGGCGAAGGGCATCCACCACTTCTTGGCGATGAAGAGGGTCTTCAAAAACTGCAGTTTTAACAGCGGCAAGATAGTTGGCGTCTTTTTTTGCCGAACGGCCAGCTACCAAGGCGCCTTCTTGAATTAAAAGTCCATCATCAATGATCAACGGAATTCGGTACCTCTCGGCGATCAGTTGCGCCCGAAAGCTCTTTCCCGTTCCGCTTTTGCCGATGAGAGCGTAGACACGAAGTCCTGTAATGCGTCGTAAAAAGGATTCAAGCAGTCTGGTCATCCTGAGACTATTTCTACTATAAATACAGGCAAGATAAAACTAGGAGTGCGGGTACTTGCGGTAGGGTTCCCCAAGGAGACTAAGGTGTTTGCAAAAATTCTGGTGTTTCTGACGGGGTTTTGGGTTTTTGGTCCCGCCGTTGTTCATGCGGTTTCCATCCCCCATGCTATTGTTTCTGTTAGTTTGATGACGGACGAATATTTGGTGAATTTGGTGCCTGTGCAACGGATTTTGGCCCTGAGTCAGGATGCTGATAACTCAGAACTCTCAAATATTAGAGCACAAGCCAAGGCTGTACGAGGGCGTGCTCGAATGAATATCGAGCAGTTATTGAAACTCTCTCCCGATTTAGTCCTTGCCCCTGACTGGGCCGACCAAGATTCTGTTAAGTTTTTGCGGTCGCAGGGTATTCGTGTCATCGTAGTGCCGACTCCCCATACCTGGAACCAGGTGCTTGCCTTAGTTTTGAACCTGGGGCAACAGTTGGGGGTTGAGACTCGTGCTCGTCAATGGCTAGTGGAATTAAACAACCAGGTAAAGCAACTTAACCGTGTCAGTCATGAGGTTACTCTAAGCAAAGCTGAACGTCCCAGCTTTCTTGAGTATGATGAATGGGGGGCCAGTATGAGTAAGGGAACCCTCTGGCCGGCTATTTTGCGGCTGGCGGGTGTTCGTAATGCGGGTGAACGCCTACAACCCGGAGCCTGGGGGTACGCCCCCCTCTCCTTAGAAAAACTGCTCGAACTCAACCCGAATTGGCTAGTTTTGCCGTCAGAAGAAGCCCTAAAACAGTTCGGTGACTTAGCTTGGCTTAGACATCTGCAAACTGACCCCCTTTTTTCTCAGTTGTCTGCGGTAAAGCATAACCAAGTTCTGTTTTTACCGGAACGGTGGAAAACTGCGACTAGTCCCTACATCCTTCAAGCGGCGATAGCGATCCAGCATGCGGCCTATCCGAACCTTTCGTAACTTTTGGCCCCTGGCAGGCTTTTTGAGCGTTGGCCTCGTAGGGGCATTATTTCTGTCGGTGAATATTGGTCCTGATGGACCTTTGTGGTCTTTTTCGCTTTCACCGCAACTTTCAAAGGTTGTTTTCTGGGATCTCCGCTTACCGAGGGCTGTTTTGGCGTTACTTGTTGGGGCTGGGCTAGCGGGAAGTGGAGCTTTTGTCCAAGGGGTTTTTCGTAACCCGTTGGCTACCCCAGAAATCTTAGGGGTTTCTGCGGGCGCGTCGGCGGGGGCGGTCTTGTTTCTTCTTTTAGGTTGGGGAGGATGGAGCCTTTGGGGCTTGGGCTTGGGCGCCTGGTTGGGGGCTCTTGTCGCGGCTGGCTTAGTCTTTCTGTGGGGAACCCGTCAACAGGGGGTGTCAGGCCTTTTGTTAGCTGGGTTGGCCCTATCGAGTTTGCTCTCAGCCCTTTCTTCCGTTTTCTTATTGATGAGCGGGCATGTTCAACTCAGTCACTTTCTTTTTTGGTTAGCGGGGAGTCTCGAAAATCGTCGGTGGGACCACGTGGTTTTAGCGGCTGTAACAATTTTGCCAGCGTTGACGGTGCTGATGCTTCAAGCCGGCCACCTGAATGTTGCGTCGTTGGGTGATGAAACGGCCGTTTCTTTAGGACTCAACCTTGAGCGGTACCGGCTGGTAAATTTGATGGTCGTTGCTTTTGCCTCAGCTGGCTGTGTCGCGACAGCGGGAGCCATCGGCTTTATTGGTTTGATGATCCCCCACGCTGTGCGCTTACTCTGGGGGGAAGATTACCGTTTTTTTGTCCCCTTGTCGGTCTTGTCCGGCGGTTTGTTTTTATCCTTGGCAGATACTGCTGTTCGCCTTTTGCCCTGGACGATACCTGTGGGATTGTTAACAGCTTTGTTGGGAGCTCCGTTATTTTTGGTGTTAGTGAGAACCCAAGTTCAAGGAAGGGCTTAATGCCAGCGACTTTAGAATTTGAGCAAGTGTCGTGGACTCCCCGAGGGGTGCAGGTTTTGAAGAACCTTACCGCTGCGTTTGCCCCGGGATCCCTTACGGCTGTTGTTGGTCCCAACGGCGCAGGAAAATCGAGCTTTCTTAAAGCAGCGGCTGGGTTTTTAACCGTGAAGCAGGGACGAATCCTATGGGGTGGAAAAGAACAAAGCCGATTTGGGCATCGCCAAGCCGCCAATTTCCGACATTGGTGTGGAAGTGAGGACGAGGGTGGACTTACCGTACGAACGGTAGTGGAGGCGGGTGTATACTCTCTCGAAGGACGTTGGCAAAACCTGTCAGAAGCACAGCTTCAGCGCTTGCAGGAGCTGGGAAAAGCCCTAGAACTTTTTTTGGACTGGAACGACACCCGTGCTTTTCGTAGCTTTTCTTCGGGAGAACGGCGTTTGGTCCACTTACTGCGCACCTTCCTTGTGCCAGCTGAGTTGTACCTGCTCGATGAACCAGGAGCCCCCTTGGATTTGCGTCATCGCCTTTTACTAGGAAAGTTGCTTAAACAGCTTTCTACCCAGGGGGCTACGCTCTTGGTTAGCTATCATGACTTGGGCGAGGCTTTGTCAGTCGCGGATCAGGTGCTCGTCTTGGAAAAGGGGCAGGTAAAAATTCACGGGAGCATAAAAGATCTAACGCCCACATTGATCCAGTCTGTTTGGCGCGTGCAAAGCCCTGAAGCTGGATGGACCTGGGGAACTCTTGAAACGAAAGCTTAGAGAAAAGAAAACTTTGAGGAAAAGCATTGCCGAGGACCGGAATCGAACCGGCACGACTGTTTCCAGTCGAGGGATTTTAAGTCCCTTGTGTCTACCAATTTCACCACCTCGGCGGGTGACGCAATAGACACACAATACCGTAGAGAAAAGGAAAAGTCTAGATGATTCAATCAGGTCGTTTAACCGATAGTCACTGCCATTTACTGTCGATCGCAAAAAAGGGTGGGGACATTGAACAAATTTGGTCTAAATTTTTAGCCGTTGGTGGAACTTGGTTGTTGGATGTGGGTATTCGTGAGGATGATGCGGACGAGAGGCTTGCTTTGACTTCTTTGGGACCTCAGTTGCGTTTTTCGTGCGGGGTTCACCCCTCTGAAACTGCCGATTTACCAAACTGGGACCGTCTTGTTAGTCGTTTTCAGAATCCCCTCTGTGTCGCCGTGGGAGAGATTGGCTTAGATTGGTACCGAGGGCGAGACAACGAAGCCCAACAGCTTCAGTTTTTTTCTACACAGCTTGACATTGCCGAGCAAGTCGATCGTCCGGTTATTCTGCATGTAAGGGAGGCTATGAACGAAGTTTTATCCGAACTTAAGAGACATCCTCGAATCCGAGGTGTTTTTCACTGCTTTTCGGGAACTCCTGAAGATGCTCAAGAGGCTCTCGAGCTTGGGTTTTTTCTTAGTTTTGCTGGAAACCTCACCTATAAAAATTCCGAGACTTTACGCCAGGCTTTAAAAGTTGTTCCCAGGGACTGCGTTTTGTTTGAAACCGATGCACCCTATTTAAGTCCCACGCCTGTTCGTGGCCAAAGGAATGAGCCCTACAATGTTCTTCATACCATAAAGTTTGCCAGCGAAATTCTCAAAGTCGACCAAGCAGAGCTATGTAATCAGACGACTCGGAACTTTGAAAAACTTTTTGCTCCGGGTCCTATTGTTGAAGGATCGTAATTTCGACGCGGCGGTTTTGCGCACGACCCTCGGGGGTGGCATTAGAAGCAAGGGGATCGCGCGCACCTCGTCCTTCGTAGACTAGGTCTTTGGCCGGAATTCCGCGTTGTTCTAACTCGTGAACTATCGTTAGAGCTCGACTCCAGGATAACTTTTTTTCCCCTTCAGGATTGTTAACGTCAGCCGTATACCCTACAACCCGGATTGTTCTCCCCTGCATAGCTTTTAAAGCGGCAGAAATGGCATTGAGGCGTTGATCCTCCCCAGGGAGGAGTCTGGCTTGATCGGGTTCAAAAGAAAGGTTTTCGAGGGTGAGTTTTACCCCATTTTCGGTTGAGGTGACCAGAACGTTGGGAGCCACAGTTTGTAATTGTTTCGATAAGATCTGCGCTGCCTGAGGCACTTGGTAAGGTTCATCATAAAAAAAGAAATAGAGGTGGAACCCCTCGTTGCGTACGACTTTTCCGTCCTGAGTCCAAGAGTCGTTAATATGACTGAGGCCAAACAGCGGTTGTCGTGTGTTCATGTCGTAGTACAGTGTCGTTGCACGTAGCCCTGTAATTCCCGGCGTCTCAAATTGCGAACGAACAGAAACTTGATAAACTTTTTTTCCTTGATAGTTAACCAAGCCTGTGTAGGTGCAAAGAAGCTTAACGGGAAGGGCCGCTGGGTGAGTTTCGCCTAAATCGGGAACCAGAAAGGCTTTTGCAAGCCAAGTTTGGTGTATTTCAAGCTTTTCCGGTAAAGCAGGAGGAAAACTCTGATCGAAGGAAAAAATCTTATTGGGTTCATAGAGCACTGTTTCATCAAGCTGGAGAGGGATTTCATGATCAAGATTAAGGCGACTTTCCTGCGCGAGCATGTGGTGTACCAGGGTAGTAGAGGCGCCAGGCGTCCATGTCACGGAGTCAAGACCGTAAAAAAGCCCCAAATAGTGTCCGTTAATGAAACGCCTTTCATCGTACCGTTGAATAATCTTAACTGGTATGGTGGTTTGAGCAGAAATTGGCCAAGAAACAAGCAAGCCAAACAACAAAGGAAGAACGCCAAAAACAAAACGCCCTAGAAATTTGGTATTTTTCTTCATCGCTAAAGCGACCTGGGGTGCAAAGGAAAATGGAGATGGAAGGTTGTTCCCAGGCCGGGGGTAGATTCCACTTGAATTGAGCCTTGATGGGCTTCGATAACGTTTGCAACGACTAAGAGGCCTAAGCCTGTTCCTCCGGCCTTCGATGCCGAGAAAAACGGCTCAAACAATTTTGCCTTAACATCGTCTGACATGCCTTCTCCGGTGTCTTGGACATCAATCAGAACACTGTCGTCGGCCAGCCTGCTTCGAATGGTTAAGGTGCCACCATTTCGCATCGCCTTTCGTGCGTTATCGACTAAATTGCTTAAAGCCCGTAAAAGGCGATCATGATCGGCCAAAATCGGTTCGTAAACTTGATTGTCGATCACATACGCAATGTCATGCCCCCGTGCTAAAGAGCGATTGTTCTCGACAATTTTATTGAAAAGCTGGTCGAGAAAAACCACGCCCAAATCAAGACGAATATTCCCTCGAGAATAGTCGAGAAGTTCACCTACCATTCGGTTCAAGCGGTCAATTTCGGCTAAAAGTTTTTTTACCATGCTCTGCAGTCTTTCTGATTCCGGGAGGGCTACCGAGAGCATTTCAGCATAGCCACGGATAATGGAAATGGGATTCCGTAGATCGTGAATCAGCATCGAGGCAAATTTCCCCAAGGTGGACAAACGTTCGCTACGAATCAATTCGGCCTGTGCTGTTTTGAGATCTTCGTAGGCCTGTTCGAGTTTAATATTTTTTTGACGCAAGCCGTATTGAAAAGTTTCATTGCTCACACGCACCATTTTCGAAACTGTTTTCATGATAAATAAGGCAACTTGAGGGTTTTCTAAGATAATTTTTCGAAAAGGCATCCGGTCAAGATACAGGACATGAACACTACTAACGGTTTTAACGGTGGCACTGCGCGGAAGTTCGTCAATCAGCGACATTTCTCCAAAGGATGCACCCGCGCCACGAATGGCTAAAATGTCTGCATAGGGTGAGTCGTAGTCCTTCCAAATTTCAACCTCACCCTCGAGAACAATGTAAAACTTATCAGGGGCATCCCCTTCACGAAAAATGACAAACCCTGGATTGAAGTGTTCTTCACGGCATTGGTCAAGAATTTTTTTGAGATCTTCTACCGGAAGATCACGAAAAAGTTCCAGGTTTTGAAAATGCTTTAAATAATCACCAGTCATGCACGCCTTCTTTTGTGGCCAGAATTGGATACAAAGAAAAAAAGAGGAGGCTTTAAGCCTCCTCTTCTCAACCCAAAAGCAACAATTTACCAGGCGTCGCTCATGTCGTCGGGATCACGATTGTTTTCTGCAAACAAATCAACCACCGCTGTTAAATCGTCGAAATAAATGTAGTACGTTCCATAGGTCTGTCTAGGATCAAACTCTATTTGCAGTTCTTGGACAGTAATGCCTTGGCGATCATTATAACGAGGATCGGCTTGACGAATGTTCGGGGGAATAGCTGCCGTTAGCTTTTTCCAGCCAGTAAAGGCGAGGCTTCCCATGTAGATTTTATCTAAATTTCCGAAATGGTCTGAGACAATCAGATACAACTGGTTATTCACATTCCGTCCCACAACCCAAATTGATACTGTCTTGGTTATTCCAGGAATCGGGATGGGCCGAATGGGAATGATTTCGGCATTGGTTACTGCCCGGTGCAGAAACTCCACCTTAACGCCCAAAACGTACTTATCGCTTTCTTTGACATCCCCGGGGATGGGTTTACGATCCGCGGGAGCGCCTTCAAAACGCCTCAGAAAGATTAAACCGTCGTCACGAGGCATCTTTGCCAGCCAAAAACCATCATCCTCAAACTTATCGACAGAAACCTCTCGCAAGTCCTGTTGGGCAGAGCTAATCCCAATTTCAGCAGGTTGAGGTGTTGCTACCGAGTTGTTGTTCGAGGGTGCACCTGAAGCGGCCTGAACACCACCAGAGTTTTGAGAATTTTGAGAAGAGCCTTGAGAGGCCCCTGTTTGAGCTGTCTGCTGTGCCGCTGGTTGAGTAGCGTTTTGCGCAGGTTGGGCCGTAGCTGTAGTAGGAGCCGGTGTATTAGCTGGCGCCGTGGTAGCGGTTTGGCCCCAGGCGAAAGCTGTTATTCCTGTCAGAACAAAAATAATGGCAAGTTTCTTCATGGCTTACTTCCCCTGTTGGTTCGTGGACCAGTATTTTGCGACAATGGACGGCTGAGCCAGGTCCCGGCCATCAAAGGGTGTCTGCTGCATGTCGGTGAGAATATTCAGCTGTTTGAAATATACGTAGAAATTATTGACACGCTCGGTGGGATCCGTACGGACAACCATATCCGTCAAGGTCAGACCTTTGTATTCGGGAAGGTAACGCTGAGTTTGGGGAATGTAGCTGGGAACGTTGACCTCGAGATTTTTCCAGCCCGCAAAATCCAGACTACCTACGTTAAGAACGTAGGGTATGCCGTCGGCGTCCCGAAGGTGAATTTCTAGAGTATAGCGGTAGTTGGAACCCCAAACCCACACATCAATTCTCTTGACAATTCCAGGAAGTCGAATTGGCTCTGGAATGGGGTTGCCATACGAATCTTTCTTGTCAGGATTTGCGGGATAAAGTTCAATAAAATTGTAGCCCTCTCGATCAAAACGTCCGTTGATACCTAAACTTTGAATGTTTAGATGGTCCGGATTGTTGTAGAACAAGGCTTGGGGCCAAGCGGGAACGTACGTCAATCGTGGGTACTGAATATCGCCGATTTTTGTGGCGAACTTACTTCCTCTGGCAACCCAAATACGATTTTCCTTGTACTCTTTCCCATCGATATTCCAGACGCGTTGATTGGGATCGTTAAAAGTATCAATGGTAATCGACTCAAGTCGCTGGGATACCTGGTCAGCCCATATAGGGGCCGAGCTCCACGCCAACAGCAACGTCAGACCCCATAAAAGTCTGGCTTCTTTCATGGTTAACTCCTCCGAGGGGTAAAATACAGGGCAAACTGAATTATATAGGACGCCTAGTGGCTTGTCAAACAATTAGGAGTGAAGCTTAACACTTTTCCATGGCAGGTTAACCAGATCGCGGGGAGGTGAGTTCAACGCTTGCCGGAGTGTTTGGTAGGCAGCCTGTCCGTCGGGTGCCACGATGACGGACCAATCCGGAGCTGAGACTGGTGGAACGAAAAGTCCAAAGCGAGCCGTGGTGGCGGGGAGTCGTGGTATCAAATCAGCGGATGAAGGCCCGAACAAAAGAAAAATTGCCGGGGTTTGTGCGGGAATATGCCCTAGTAGAGCTTCTGGGGCAGCTTGTTGTGGTAAAACTGTATAAAAGGTCAGGGGCGTATGCGGTAAAATCTTTGACCAGCTCGATAACAGTGCGACACGGTCATCTTCGGCGGAGGAAGCTCCTACGAGTGCAAGGGCGCTTGCAAGACGGTGCTTTTTCGACCAAAGGGCAGCGGTTTTTCCCAATAACGACCAGCCTTGAGTTGTCGACCAGGTAAGGCGGTTAGCTCCGGGAACGGTTGTCGCACCGGGAGGTGCTAGCCAAAACCAACGAGTGAGTGGGCTGAGTTTTTTCCAGGCGGTGATTTGACCTACGGTAGGGCGAAAGGCGAGAACGATGGACTTCCAGTGTACACCTGGACGACTTACAAGCTCTTGGACGCTGTTTTCGATTTGGTTGGCAGACAGAGTTTCGACCGCAACCCCTTCCCAAAAGGGCTGGTCTTGCCAGCCCTGGGCTACAAAAGACGTTGCGGTCAATTGGGCAGGCGTGGCGAAGTAGCCGTTCTGGGGTGAACAGGAAACGAAGAGAAGAAGAATTCCCAGGGTTCCTAAAAAATGTCTCACCCGTGCAGACTAGATTTCTTAGAAGAAATCGTCAACCGCTGAGCCCTTTTTCTTGCTTTTCACCGGTCATCCCACTATTCTCGAAGCAATAGCATGGAGGTAAAGCATGCGAATTTTTCCTGTGATCGCTCTGATGGCTCTGGCGTTGGCATCCTGCGCCACAGCACCACAAAACTCTCCCTCACAGGCGGCACCAGTGGCCGCTCCTACTACTTATAAGGAGGCTCTGCCAACTCTCGTGAAAAGCTTTTTTGCGAATGGCGATGTCGCAGGGTGGGTGCAAACCACCTACGATAGCCAGGGGCGAGTCACCTTGCGCGAAACCTACAACGGAACAGGGGCTTTGCTGGAACGTTCTACCGGCAGCGAAAAAGGAAACGCTTGGCGGTTGACAACGATTAATATGCAATCGGGCAATTTGGTCGATTATGAAGATCTTGTCTACGACGCCCAAGGGCATGTGCTTTCCGAGACGTTTCTTAACGCGAAAGAGGTCCCTCAATCTGCCAGCGTGTACCAGTACAACAAGGATGGTCAACGAACAGAGTGGATCGCTAAGACGGGAGACTCGGGGATTCAAGCCAGAACCGAGTATCTTTTAGATCCCGAAGGGCACAACGTAAAAACCGAAGTCTATGACGGGGGCAATAACCTTCTTGACGTGTTTGAATCTACCTATGATCCGCAAGGGGACATTCTGTCGACAAAAGGCACAGACTCCTCAGGAAATTTGATCGAGAAAACTCTCTATACCTGGGACAATGGGCGGTTGGTAAAAAAAGAAAGTTATGTGCCCTATTTAAGGACCTGGGACTATACCTACGAAGGAACCAATACCGAACCCTCGGCCATTACAATGTCGGTACGAGGAAATGTCACTGAAAAGCAAGTGCTGACCTATACCTGGATTACACGGACCAAGGGTTAATAAGGAAAAACCTGTATGAAACTGAAACGCTACCTTATTGCCCTCCTGATGGCCACAGGCCTCATTCTGGGGGCTTTTGCTAACGAAAAAACCGCTGTTTGGGAACGCATCTACAAGAATGCTATCAACGATGACATGCGTTACGCGGTGCTTTTAAATATTCAAGAACTTCATGATCCCAGCTTTTCTGATATGCTGACGCAGGCGTTGGCTGATCTGGTTTCGAGTAGGATAGAGTCTTCAGACCTGCAAAGGACAGAAAGTAAAGTGCGGTTGGCTAGCCTGCTCATCCAGGAACTGGGACAGCTGAATGCCGTAGCCGCCGCTGACAGTGTCTTTGCCGTCTTTCAAGAAACCGTCAACCACCCTTTTCTAAAGGCCGAAGCCGCCATGACCTTGGGTCAGCTTCATGCTGTACAGTATGAACCGTTTTTAGTGAGGGCGCTTAATGATAGCAATCTGGCACCGAACCCCAACAATTCAGAAGCGCAAGAAATTGTAGCTTTTGGCTTGGTTCAGGGCCTGGCACTCATGCATGATATTCGAAGCTACGAACCAGTGTTCTATGCGTCGATTGGCTGGTACAGTCCCGAGCGTAGGGTTAAACAAACGGCGGCCGCCCTCTTAAAGACCATTGTAGCTGACCCCACCGATGTTCTTATTAAAATAATCAACACTCAGACAAACTACAAAAAAATGTTGTATGCGCTGGATGCTGAAAATGACTCGTCGGCATCGCCCGAAGCAAAAAATAAAACCGCTTTAGTGGCAATGGCGCAGGGTATTAAGTTTATTCCCAACAACTTGCAAGAGTCCTTGCAGTTGGCCAATCTGCGGGGAAAAGCCTTGAGCATGCTCATTCAGTATCAGGATCACTCGGCTGATGCTGTCAAATTGTATCGCCAAGAATACCAAACGGCAAAGTCTGCTAATCAGCAAAGTGAAATTTTGACGATGATCCAAGCCCTGGGAATCAATGCCAGTCCCGCTGCTGCCGGATATTTGTCGGATTTGCTTGGACATTTTAACGATATGTCAACAAATGGCTTAATGCTTAGTGACTTTGATTTGCTCCAACTCAAGACTGTCTTGTGGGCAATGCAAAAAGCACGCAACCCATCGGTACGACCAGGTTTATTGCAAGCTCAGTTTTTGTATACGCCGGCTATCCAACGGGACGTTAAGGATGTTCTTGCGTCTTTACCAGCGAACTAACGTGGTCTTCTTAGCCTAGGTTTTTGCCGTTCACGAGACTTTCTCGTGAACGGCTTTTTTCTAGTGAGTTGCTTGTATTCGTAAGGGTGCGTAAAAGCGTTCCAGGTAGAACCAGGTTCCGGTCAAAGCGCCTGCGAGCAGAAGCCAGGCCGCCCAGGCCCAAGAGGTGTAAGAAAGCATCACGAGGAAAGGAATCGCGACGCCTAAACCGATAAAGGCACCTAGCCACAAAAGTGGTACCCTTTTTTGCAGGACCAACGAGAACCGCAAATAGAGGATTGGCCACCAGACTAACTGCAGGCACCAGGTCATCGGAGAAAAGAATAGCTCCGGGGGGCCAAAAGCGGCAATTGTCGTCAGAAAGTCCGAAAGCCCCAAAAAGGTGAAGTACGACGCGACCCAGAGGGTAAGGCGTAACAAAACAAGACTTTGGTCGCCTTCTTGACGGTGGCGCCAAAAGTATGCCCCGAAAAGCAAAGCTGGTCCTAAAAAGCTATTATTGAACCAGACACCCCAGAACATTCCCCAAAAATCTCCCGTGAAGATACCCCATTGCCGAAAGGGCATGGTGACCAAGACGGCACCCAAGCCCCAAAGGATACTCGACGAGTAAAACAAAAGCGGTTGGGGCGGCCGAACACCTTCCCAATAGCGAAAAACCAACAAAAAAGTGATTGTTGGAAGGCAAACAAGTAAGAAAAGGTTCATGCCTGCATCCTGACATGAGAGAATAAGCTTGGCAAGGTGGGAAACGGTGGTTTTGTCTTTCTGTTATGGACAAAACCTTCGGGCTATGCTAGATTCACTGACTGAATCCGTACAAACGAAACTTGCGTGGAGGGATATGTCGACAAAAGAGAAGGATTTTCGGATCAATGACAAGA
>JAJXVP010000083.1 GCA_021782055.1 bacterium
GCTACTTTCAAACCGAACTCAACCTGGTCGATTGGCTTGGACAATACAGCAAAGAAAAGGATGAAACCTATTTACGGGGCTTTTTGGGTCGAATGTTGTTTTCGGGTGATGAAGCCCTAAAGCCCGTTAATGTGCTCTCGGGTGGCGAAAAGGTCCGCTGTATGATGAGTCGGCTCATGCTGGCGGGTGCCAACGTTCTGATTCTGGATGAGCCGACCAACCACCTTGACCTAGAAGCGATCACGACTCTCAACACAGCGATGACCGATTTTGACCAGGTCATGCTGTTCACCAGCCATGACCACGAGTTGAACTCCACAGTAGCGAACCGCATTATCGAGTTTACCCCTGCGGGTTTCATTGACCGCCGCATGGGTTTTGAAGACTACCTGGCTAGTCCCGACATTCGCAAGCTCCGCGACGAGCAGTACCATGGCCATGTCCGGCTGGTGCTTGAAGACTAAGAGTGAACCGACGATGGGGTGACTTATGGGCGGGGTTCTGTATCCGGTGGACGGTAGCAGCGGGTAAACCAATGAACGTCGACCGGGGGGCCCGCCTACACCTCTTGAAACGTCAGAATGTCTTTTCGGGCGTCAGCGACTGCGACCTTCAAACGCAGGAGTTCGCCCAGGGCTCTACTTTTTGACAGCTTAACCACGGTACGCATACCCGTTTCAGGCAACAGCACCTGAGCCTGTCGCTCATCTTCACGAAACCAACCTATAACTTGTGCCTCCCAAACTCGACCCTTTTGGCGACGCAGATACTCGATGATCCAATAGCGGTCGGTGACACGCTCAAGCTTGGAAGCCCCCGACGCCAGAGGATCCAATTCCGCACCCAAGGTTTCCCACGCTTCACCCTCTTTGATGGGTTGCCCTTCCAAGACGGCATGGATTTGACGGTGAACGGCTAGATCGCTGTAGCGGCGGATCGGCGATGTCGCCTGAAGGTACGCATTCAAGCCTAGGCCGGTGTGAGGCTGTGCAGTCAGGCTTTGCCCCGAACGGCTCATCGACAGAATTTTGGCAAACTCGCGAGGCGGTCCTTCGGGAATAACCGACAAATCGGGCGGATTCTCAGAAGGGGGCTGAAAGCGGTACAGCACGGGTACCTGGCGGTCTTGAAACCAACGGGCACAAGCCTCACCCGCCAAGATCATAAATTCAGCGACTAAATCCCGTGAGGGTACGGGGGGGTAAACATCGACTTCGACGGTATCCGCTTGTAAATCTACATGAACGCGACTTTCGGGCAAATTGATGGTCACCGCGCCTTGGTTGCTTCTCCAGGCTTCACGCCGACGTGCTGCCTCTTCCAAGGCGCGCAAGAGCGCCGAAGTTTTTGTTTCGGACTCACCGGTTTGCGCTAAGAGCTGTTGGGCTTGCTCATAACTCAGGCGCTCTTTCGGTTGAATTAGTCCCAGGTGAACGTCGTAGGTGGCAAGAGCTCCCTCAGGAGTCAAGCGGCAAGCAAACGAAATAGCGGGAACTGTCTCGTGTGCTCGCAAGCTGAACGGGCCTTCGGCAAGGGCCGCGGGGAACATAGGGTAGCGTCCATCGGGGAGGTACAACGTCGCACCGCGCTGACGGGCTTCGAGATCTAGGGGTGAGCCTTCGGGTATCCAGGCGGCTGGGTCAGCAATATGAATCCAAAACGTGAGCTCGTCACCAGTACCCTCAACCGCCAACCCATCGTCGATCTCGGTGGTCGTCTCGTCGTCGATGGTGACAACATACTGACTGGTAAAGTCTTTTCGGTCAGTCAGCGTGAGCGGACGCTCGCACAGACGTTGGGCTTTGACTAACATTTCAGGCGAAAATCCCAACGGGCGCCCTGACCGCAAAAGTGGAAGGTTCTGGTGGCGAGACCACACGCCGAGGTCCACCAACAAGGTGAAGGCGCTTTCGGGGGTTTTAGGGCGTTGAAGCAGGCCCAACAGCTCCATGGCAGAATTTTTTCCGGTAGCTTCGTCTTCGAAAAGGGCAAAGGCTTGAAGCGTTTGAAGGCGGTGCTCTTCGTCTGGAGTCAGAAGAAGTGCTGGGTTGGCCAGCTTTTCAGTGAGCTTTTGGCGAAGCTCGGCCTGAGAGCGTTCTTTAACGGCCAAAGCGGCCGCCTGCTTTTCAGCCTCGACGACCTGGTCGGCGGTACGAACCTCCCAAGCTTTACCTTTCTCTTTAAAGTAAACGCGGTCGGCTTTTAAACGCCGATAAAGTGCGTAAGCACCCGGCCCATCTAACGAATCCCACAACCAACCGGCAAGATCTTCAAGGGTGGCTGTACGAATGGACTCGGCCTCTAACAGCTCCCAAACGCTTTTCAGGTCAGCACTCTGCCAGCGATCCTCGGACTTTTCTAGCCAAGAGGCCAAGGTCGCTGACGAGGCGAGCTTTAAATCGTTGACATGGTATTCTACTGAAGAAAACTCAAGGTCACGGAGCGGCACCACAAGGGAATTGCCTAAAATATCCGTGACCTGCAGACTTTGTTTACCTTCTAAGCCTTCGACAACAGCCAGACGAGGCTGGCCCTTGACCGAGAAGGCAACGACGGCACCTTTTTCCATGCCGAAGCGTTAAGCCCGCACCGAAAGTACGGCGTAACCCGACGAAAGATCTTCTTTTTGAATAAGAACGCCGGTTTGACCTTCGGGAACCTTGAGTTTAATGCTCGTAAAGTTCCAAATTGCCTTAACGCCAGCTTCGATGACCTTGCTACAAATTTCTTGCGCCACGTGGGCGGGAATAGTCAGAATGGCCAGGGTGACCCCGTGGGTGGTCAAATAGGACGAAAGGTCATCAATTGAAAACACCTCGATTCCGTGAAATCGTTTACCGACCTTGGTAACATCGGCATCAAAAGCGGCAACGACGTTCAAACCGTTCTTACGGAACTCGGTGTGACCTAAAAGGGCTGTTCCCAGGTGTCCGGCGCCGATAACGACGGCAGTATGGGTAACATCCCACCGTAAAAAATGCTCAAGGGCGGTGATGAGATCCTTGACCACATAGCCTACCCGAGGCTTGCCTATAATTCCTGTAACGGCGAGGTCTTTTCGTACTTGAATTGGTTCTAGCTCTAGCTCTTGGGCTATGGTTGTCCCCGAGATCACCACAACGCCATCAGCTTCTGCTTGACGGACAACTTGAAGATAGGCAGGGAGCCGGCGAATCGTAGGGAGACTAGCGCTCATACGGTCAATCGGTCGAAACTTTTTCATGACCCGTCCTTTACCTGAGATGAAATCCGGGAATGAATCCGGTTTTATAGATTACAGCCTTTTGAGAATAATGTCTAGAAGTTTGTCAGCAATTCCCCGCTTATCCTCACGGGGTAGATCGGCCACAAGACCTTCGCTCCCCCAAACCTGAAAGGCGTTGTCCAAGGCTTCGAACCCCGTACCTGGTTTACCTGTGTCATTAGCCGCAATCAAGTCGGCCCGCGCCTTTCGCAGGCGTTGAACAGCATCTTGGCCCAGCTGTTCAGGGGTTAGACCGGTTTGCGCACGAAAGGCGCACAAAAAGGTAGCCGGCGACCAGGTTTTGACTTGGTCAATGATCTTGGGAGTTGGAACAAGGATAAGTGTCCATTTGTGGTCAGCGGGTACCTTGTAGGTCGCGGGGGTTTCTACCTGCCAGTCTCCCACTGCGGCTGCGGCCAGCATTACTGTCACCGAGCGGGTCGTTAGCAGACTTTGACAGGTGTCGTACATGGCTTGGGCTGTGCCGGCAACAAAGAGCTCGACACCCATTGGTACCGCAACGGAGAGCTTGCCAGCCACCAAAAGCACCTTAGCGCCTCGTTCCAGAGCGGCTTGAGCCAGGGCCACTCCCATTCGGCCCGACGAATTATTTGATAGGGTTCGCACAGTATCGAGGGGTTCGGCAGTACGCCCTGCCGTGACAAGAACGGTTTTTCCCACCCAATCTTGTTGACCCACAGGGGCTTTAACCGCAAGAAGTCGTTTGATAACGGCACGAAGAATTTCTTCTTCGGTAGCGATTTTGGCCTTGCCTTCTTCAAGGCGGGGCATAAGGATGGTCACACCCAACCGGTCAAGTTTGGCCAGGTTTTCACGAACCAGGGGGTGGTCATACATCGACAAATGCATGGCTGGTACCAGAACCAGGGGTAGTCCCTGTCCCAGCCCGGTTGTAACAAAGGTGGTCACTGGAGTGTCGTCAATACCGGCAGCGATTTTTCCGACGGTATTGGCGGTAGCTGGCGCCACAAGGATCAAATCGGCAGGTCGCTCGACATTGCCAGCCAGGGCGACGTGCTCAATCGCCCCCGAAAGCTCAAGCACTGGCCGGTGACCGGTGGCCCATTCCAGCAAATCTGGACCGATAAGGCGTGTGGCCGAGGCTGTCATCACAGGGTAGACTTCGGCCCCGTGCCTCATCAACAAACGGGCCAACTCGACGGCGCGGACCACCGCAACAGAACCCGTCAGGCAGAGAACAATACGGCGTCCGCTTAGCTCTTGGCCGGCAGAACCCAAAATATCCTCGGACGGATGCGTAGTCACCTCAGTTCCTCCTGTAAATCAGACAAAAAGCTTTTTAGTAACTCGCGGGTTACGTGCGGCATGACAACCACCCGAAAGAAATCCGTCCACTGCGATAAAGCCCAGCCCTTTTGACGCAAAGCCCCCGAGACTGCATCGGCTCGGCGTTTAAGAGGTCTTACGCCAACCACATTGAGGTCGGGGGCCGTCAGCACCGGTTCAACACCTGGAACTTGGGCCACAGCTGAAGTAAACCAAAGGGAGTCTTGCATCGCTTGACGAACCAAAGTGACATAGCCTGGCCGTCCCAAGTGCCGTAAAACCGCCCAAACAGCCGCCACAGCCGCTCCTGAACGGGTCCCCACCAACGTGTTAAGCCTCGTTCGTCCGCCGGACAAATACCCCACAGCCAAGGCCGTGGCTTGAGCCGTTTGTTGGTCTTTCCACAGCAAAAGGCCCGAGGGGATGGGGCCCCGTCCCATTTTATGGGGGTCCACGGCTACCGAAGAATACCCATCGCGCCAAAGAAACTCTGGGGAAGAGAACCCAGCTTCTTCTAAAAAAGGCAGAACAAAGCCACCAAAGCTAGCATCGATATGCAAAAACAACCCGGTTGACACGGCAAGAGCCGCCCAAGCCGGTAACGGGTCAACCGCACCTAACGAGGTTGAGCCGGCAATGGCGACCAGTGCCAACGTCCGTTTATTGACAGCTCGCCGGGCGGCGTCCACATCGGCTCGGCCTTGGGCATCGACAGGGACCTTTACCAGCTTTAAATCGAGCACAAGAGCTGCTTTTTCAAACGAAAAGTGCGCTGATTCGGGCAGAATGACCTCGTTTTGTCCCTCACGAGCCAGGGTTTTTGCTGTCCACAAAGCCAAAAGGTTTGCTTCGGTTCCCCCCGTTACCAACCGGCCTGAAACCTGCGAACGTCCCCACCAGGCCCCAACTTGGTGGCAAATTTCTTCTTCAAGCTCCACCAGGCCGGGCACAAGCCCCGTATCTCCGATGTTCGCCGCCAAATACCGGCGGTAGGCTTCGTGCGCTACAGGATGGGGGTCGCCGCACATCGACCCCAAAATGCGGCCGCCAGAAAACGTCCAATCGGTGGCCAAGCGCCGATCGAGGTCAGCCAGAACGTCCTCGGGGGGGTGTTCAAAAGCGTTAATGGTAACTCTCCTCGTCGGAGGGGTAAACACCGGCTTTTACATCACGGACATAGCTTTCAATGACCGAGCGGGCCAATTGACCAACCGATGGGTAGGCTTGGGGCACAAACTTGGCTTTTCGCCCCTCGGTAAGGCCTAATAAGTCGTGAAAGACCAACACCTGACCGCTGGTATGGGGCCCAGCGCCAATCCCGATGGTAGGCAGGGTATTTTCTTCGGTTATTTGACGGGCTAACGTCAGCGGGACACATTCAAGGACCAAGCTGAAGCACCCTGCTTTGGTCAACGCTAGAGCGTCGTCGCGGATTTTTTGCGCTTCGTCGGCTTCTTTGCCATGAACTTTAAAGCCGACAGCGGTCTGAGGCAAAAGCCCTAAATGGCCCATGACAGGAATTCCCTCGGCAAGGATCGCCTGCGCGACACCCTCGGGATTACCCTCAAACTTAACTGCGTGAGCCCCAGCCGCCATCAAAAGACGGGCAGACTCAACAGCCATTTCGGGATTGTCATAGGTACTAGCCGGTAAATCGGCCACGACAGGCACTTGAGACGTCCGAGCTGTCATGCGCGTGTGATACACCATTTGGTCGAGGGTCACACTAGCGGTTGTGGGCATTCCCTGCACCACATTGCCCAGGCTGTCCCCCACAAGAATAAGGTCGACCCCCCCGGCACTGGCCAAGCTGGCTCCTGAAGCGTCATAGGCTGTCAAAACGGCAAGCTTTTCGCCCTGGCGCCAGCGGGCTAAAAAGTTCATCAAGGCTGATGTTGCAATCATCCTAGCCCTCCGCTTCAAGGGCCAAATCGGCCAAACGGCGAGAATAAAAACGCAGGGCTTGGGCAAGATTTTTGCCGTTATCCCAGGCACCGGCATCTTCCCAAGCCGATCGCGGCAAGGTTTTGAGCTGGAGCGCCTCTTCTGTTATAATGGGAAGAGCCCTCACAATATTATCGACAACGGTAACGTGAGCTTTTTTCGCCGTACGGGAAAGGGGGTTAAGGTCTATCGTCAAAACATCTTTGCCCATGGCGACCAGAGCTTCTGTCCGGTCACCGTCCTCAAGAGGAACCAGGACGACATCAGCAAGAAGGATACCTCGCGGGTCGACCCGACGACGACCGTGGGTAATTTCGGGAATCTCGGCCGAAGCCGCCTCGCCAACCCCATAGACTTCGCTTGCCCCGGCCGCTTTCAAGACCGCCTCAATGGCTTCTTCTCGACCCGGCGCGCGGTAAAAGAGGTTAACTTCTAACGGCGCGTTGACAGCTTTGGCTAAGGCCACAAGCTCTTGGGGCACCAAGGCCGCGGCATTTCCGTTGACAGAAATCACCGGATGCCGGGCCAACAGTAAACGAGCGGCAACGGCACGAGCGGCCAGGCGACCAAAGTCTTGGGTCACCTCCCCCAAAAAATAGTCAAGACTTTCGCCCCGTCCGTGGGCAAATAAGCCGGCCTCGGCAACGACACGGTTGTGCAGGCCTTCGACAATCTTTTCACGAAACAACAGAGAATGGTAGCGCGGATGAGACGTAGGAATATCAAAGGACATGGCTAACACGGCCTCCTTGAGGGTCAAGGGGAGTCACGAGCAAACGGGCCCCCTTTTGAAATCGGGCTAAAAGCGACTTTACCTGTGAAACTAAGGCTTCGGGTACCAAAGTATAAACCCCTTCACCAAACATGAGCATAGCCGGCGTAAACCCAGCCGCTTCTAAGGTTTGAACCACCGGCTCGAGAAGGGGTGTCAGCAACCCCGTGCGGCGGGTAAACTCACTAGCCAAAGCCAAGTAGCGTTCTGGTGTGGGGTTGGCTTTAAACTCGTCCAGCAAGACCAAGCCCGCGCTGTTGATTTTTGAACGCAAAGCCGGTTCTTTTAAAAGCCTTGCGGTCGACAAGGGCCCAAACACCAAAAACACGGCACGCCAAGACTCCTGAAACGGCACCGATACGACTTGCCCCGTGCCAGGAGCACCGGCTGCGGCCCGGATTTCCATTCCACCAGACAATTCGCCGATAACCGTCCCCAGGCCTGTGCCGATTTCTAGCTCGGCTAGGTGTGCCAGGGCCGCCGCCTCTTCGGTTGTCAACGGAGACCCACAAAGGGCATTGAGCGCCAAAACCAACGACAGCGCTCCCGCCCCCGAGGTTCCAAAACCACAGCCTACTGGTAAAGCCGAAGTCTGCGTGATCAAGAGCTTTTTTTGGGGCAAACCGGTATGCTCAAAAAACAACCTAACCACGGCGCGTGAAACCGGAACCTCGGCCTGAGGATGGCCATCAAAAACGTATAAATCTTGTGCAGACTCAGCGACTCGCGACGTTACGCCCAGGGCAACACAAAACCCAGCCCCCAAAGAGCCTTTACGGCGGGGGTCCGCGTCTTCATGAATGGAAAAAAGACCGGTGACGTGTCCCGGAGAAAAGGCCTCGGCTTCATTCATCAAGTAATCCTTGTTTATAGTAGTCAAAAGCCTGGCTTTTGAAAAGTCTCATGAATTTTGGCGAAATTTCCGATGACAAAAGAGGAGGTGCCCACGGTGAATGGTGTGATCAAACTTCTGGGAATGGCAGGTTTTGTGCTCGCCTCAGGGGCGTTGCCGCTGTTCGCGGATTCGCCGACCGTTGCGTTAGAGCCAACAAAAACGATTATTTACCCGAACCCAGCCGATATTATTCCCGCTCCTCCGCCCAAAAGCCCTGCAACCGCGCCCTCCCCTCCCGCTAACTCGACGTCCGGGAACTCTATTCCCACTGCGTCTACCCCAGGTAGCCCGCCACCCGGTACAGCAACCTCGGCACCAGACACAGCAACGGGGTCCCCCTTAAAACACCTTAGCTCACTTTCAAATGGCTGGTACCTCCGCTGGGGCCCGTTTAAAGACCGCTCAGCTGCCCTTGCCGCCTACCCCGCCCTGCAAGCGGCTTTCAGCGAACCCGAATTCAGCCAAGCGGTTTGGTCCCTCCAGCAAGTAGGCTTGCAATGGACTCTTTTGGTCGGACCTATTCCCGAAGCCGCTCTGGGTCGAGCACTGTGGGCACAACAGGCACCTTCCGGGTTGTACCGTCCCTAGCGACACCTATGGTCGCTTTGGGTAGCCTGTTGCTTTGAGTAACCGGTGAAAGACTTTATCCCACGATCGGACGAACGCTTCCCACTCTTTTTTTCCCCAAATGCCTGTGGTATCGGCCTGTAAACCCGAAGCCCTTAAGTCAGCCATAAAATTGCGGACCGAGAGCCGTTCGCGAACATTTTCACGGGTATAAATCGTACCACGATCATTGATCACCACGACCCCCCGCTCGACCAGCCGTGCTGCCAGGGGAATATCGCGTGTCAAAACCAAGTCTCCGGGGAGAACTTGTTCGGTCAGCGCGTCATCGGCAGCTCCTTCTTCGGAGCCCACCACTTGCAGAATCACGCTTTCTGGCTGATCAAAAGGAATGGGGCGGTTAGCAACACAAAAAAGAGGAATGCCGTAACGTTGACAGCTTTTTGCGGCGAATTCGCGAACAGTCCGGGGACAACTGTCACCGTCAAGATAAACTTTCATGCAAAACCCTTTTGTCAATAAAATGCTCCAGAAGCCACCTTTTTTGCAAGGTCAAGTTTTCAAGGGCAAACGTTTACAAGTGACTGCAAAGTTGACAGCATACCTGAAGCACCCTATGCTTCAGGTATGCTGTGGTTACTTCGTCGTTTTTTAATCATCTTGTTCTTGACCACTCCCCTGTTGGCGTTTTCTCAAGCCACAGGGTCCTATTTTATAGTTCATTATCACCGTGATGACAGCAATTATTCGGGCTGGGGCCTTCATGTGTGGGGCGACCAAGTAGAGCTTCCCCGCGCAGTAACATGGGATACTCCCCTCATGCCCGATGGCCGCGACAAATTTGGAATTTTCTGGAAGATCCCGATCAGTCCCGCCGCCAACAGCGTACCGTTTATTATCCACCACGGAAATACAAAAAACACCCCGGCTGATGTGATTGCCGACCTAACAAAAACTGGCTTAGAAGTCTGGGTGTTACAAGACGACCCAACGTTATACACCAGCCCTCCCCCTGTCAAAGTAGCGAATGTCACGATTCCGGGTGAAGCACCCGTTATGTCAGGCGAACATCCGGCTCACTCCACACCGAAGCCCGCAAGGAATACTGAACCAGAAGCGCAGGCAAAGGCTCCATCTCGATTAGTATCGAAAGCCCCCGTTCCAACAGTTCAAACCGAAAAGCCCCCAATTTTAGAGCTCCAGCAGGAGGCTAGCAAGGCCCAGGCGCAAGTCCAAGCTTTGGAACAGCAACTAGCTACCCAAAAGCAGATTCAACAAAACTCCTTGCCACTCAAGGTAGTGCTTTTACTGGGGCTAGGAGCGCTAGTCGTTATCCTTGGCCTGTCTTGGTTTACTCTCGTTTTGTGGTTGAAAAGAAAAAAACCTGTCACTCAGGCTCAAGAGCCAGCCACGCCGGACGGGGCCCTAGATGATCTAACGGGCTTACCCACCAGGGCGACCTTGCTTCAGGCCTTAGAAAACGCTTTGGCGCGAGCGCAACGCTACAACCGCAAGGTAGGCGTCTTGTTCATTGACTTGGACCATTTTAAACCCATTAACGACACCTTGGGGCATAAGGCTGGTGACTATGT
>JAJXVP010000084.1 GCA_021782055.1 bacterium
CCCAACCTTGGAATGTTGCCTTGGCACAGGGGATCTCTCAAACTCAAGTCTTTTTGGCCCAGATGTTGGATGGCTTAGGCCAACTCGTCACAGGCAAAGTTGACCCAGCTAAAAGCCTTTCGGGACCGTTGTTGATTGCCTACTACGTTGGTGATGTGGCCTCGCAAGGGTTTATGAGCGGATGGGGCGATGGAGTCGGAGCGGTCGCTAATTTTCTTGCCTTCATCAGTCTGGCGCTTTTTTTAATGAACCTTTTGCCTTTACCAGCCCTGGACGGGGGAAATATCGTTCTGGAATTGATTGAACTGTTTCGGAGAAAACCGTTAAAGCCGATGACTTTAATCCGCTTTCAACAAGTCGGTTCTATGATCATTCTTGCTCTCATTATTTTTACAACGTACAATAATGTGATCTTTTTGATGCAACCAAAATAGGAGACACCTCATGAGTGAAGTACAGACAGAAATCACGTGCCTATGCGAAGAGGTCTTTCCAGTTCACTACGAGGACGAGCTAGATATCGCCCAAGAGTCAAATCGAAAAACGATTTTAGAGGGCCAATACCTGAGTTTTTCGTGTCCTGCTTGCAAAAAAGCAATCAAAATTGAGCCACGGGTGCGTCTTTACGATGGGAATGACTGTTGGGAAGTTTTTCCTGAGACCGAACGAGACCATTTTTTGGCGGGTGCCCTAGAGCTTTCAAGAGATTTGCATCGCGTTGTCTTTGGATACAAAGAGATGGCCGAAAAAGTTAGAATTCTCGGCGACCGTCTGGATGACCGTCCGCTTGAAATTCTCAAGTTCACCTTTTTAGAAAAGCAAGGCTGGCCTGAGGGTGTTTTTCTCACCTACCATGAAAACCGTGACGGAAAAATTTTCTTTTATATCGAAGGGTTAAAACAAAACGAAGTGGGAGTAACCGCTGTTCCAGAAACCTTCTACGAGCGCATTCAAAGCCAAATAGGCAACCCACCGCCCGAGTGGGCCGATGTCCTCGTAGGACCTTATGTTAGCGTTCAAAAACTCGGGACTCAGTAACCCCCCCGGTTGCAGAAAAACTGTTCAAGCAGTAGCCTGGTCAATCCGTAGCCTGGTCAAGCCGAGCATGACTGGGATTTTTCCAAACTTTTTGAATGGCTTGGGCAACGGCGTCTTGAATATCGCTAGCCGGGATATCTGCAGGGGCGTAAATTGCGCCTAAAAGCGTCACACGATACAACGGCTTAATTTTATTCAGTGCCATCGTTACCATGTCAAGAACACATTCTTGACAACGGCAAACTTCAGGCCGGGCAATTAATTGCCGTTCAACCTCGTCGATGGTCATCCGTTCGCTTTCGTTAACTAGCAAACTGAAATCGTATTTTTGATGAAATGTCATACGACCTCCCCTTGTAGTATAGCGGGATTTATTCGTGACCGCTATCCAAATTTTCAAATCGCGTAAACGATGGCATGAACAAGATTCTAACCGTACCGACAGGTCCTTTACGCTGTTTTCCGATGATAAGTTGAGTTTCGATATTCTCGCCACCGGAGGGTTTTGCTAGCCCATCATTCCCGGTATTTCGAGGCCGGTGCAGAAACAAGACCACATCGGCGTCCTGTTCAAGCGATCCAGATTCCCGCAAATCTGCTAAACCAGGCGTTTTGTCTTCTGTAACCCGCGTCAACTGCGAAAGAGCTACGACGGGAATTTGCAATTCTCGTGCTAACGATTTCAAAGATCGACTGATATCGGCAACCTGTTCGTGGCGAGGAAGGTTAAGATTTTCATGCCCGATCAAAGAAATATAGTCAACGTACAAAATTTGAATATTGTGTTTGCTTTTCATCCGACGGGCCTGTGCACGAAGGTCTAAGAGCTTCATGTTTGGCGTATCATCGATATATAAATGCGCGTCAAAAAGCAAGGGAACCACATCGCGAAGGCTAGAAAAGTCCGAAGTTTTGAGAAAACCTGTACGAAGTTTGTTCGAATCAAGACGCGCTTCACTTGCTAGGATGCGGTCGATCAGGTCTAAGTCAGGCATTTCCAGCGTAAAAAAGCCAACCGGGATATCTTTATGCAGAGCCTGATAAGCCGCTATATTCAAAGCAAAAGTTGTTTTTCCAATCGAAGGACGAGCTGCAATAATGATAAACTCGCTGGGGTGAAACCCCGCTGTCATGTTGTCTAGATCTCTAAATCCCGAAGGGATCCCGGTAATCGGTTCCTTAGATTTTGACAAGGCGATAATGCGGTCCATAGCCACATTGATCAGCTCAGAGGCTTTTTTGAATTGCCGTGTTTGACGTTCTTCGGCTAGCTCAAAAATCTTTTTTTCGGCATCTTCAACAGTTTGTCGGCTGGGAATGGATTCATCGTAGGCTTGAATAGAGATTTCTTGCGCTACTTGAATAAGGCGGCGACGTTGCGCATGCGACTTTACGATTTCTGCGTAATACTCGGCATTGGCAGCCGAAGGAACAGACTGTGACAGCTGAGCAAGATAAACAGGCCCACCCGCCGCCTCTAACTTTGCCTCTTTTTGCAACGCGTTGGCCAAGGTCAGAACGTCAACCTGGATTCCTTCGCCTTGCATGACAATTATGGTTTCGTAAATCAGCCTATTGGACTGCTTATAAAAGTCCTGAGGCTTGAGAATAGGAAGAATGACATCAAGAATTTCACGGGACAATAAAATAGCCCCCAAAACCGCTGATTCTGCGTCGAGGTTTTGGGGGGGTACGCGCTCAGACATCCACTCAGACTTCTTGAGCTTTAACTTCTACCTTAACAACGGCGAATTCGCGTTCCAAAACCTTGATACGAACATCATAGGTTCCCACCAACTTAATGGCGTTTCCAGGAACAGAAATATGGCGTTTTTCAACCACAGCACCGAGCTGAGCCAGCTGGTCAGCGACAATTCCGCTTGTCACGGCACCAAAGAGCTTGCCATTATCACCAGCCGGCATCGTAATGACGACCTGCATGCCCTGAAGTTTCTCTTTTACGCCCAAAGCGGCTTGGCGTTTTTCTTCCTTGCGCGCTTCAATTTGGCGCTTCCGTTGCTCAATAATGGTTTGACCATGCTTCGAGAAAGGAATCGCAAAGCCTCGAGGAAGCAAAAAGTTTCGGCCGTAGCCATCGGCTACCTGACGAATCTCTCCCTCTTCTCCTACGTTTTCAACATCCTTAACCAGAATAACTTTCATTATCTTTCCTCGCTATTCGTATTATAATTTCGAAAATTCACCCACAATTCTAACACGGCTAAAACAGACAAAAACACCAGCGTACCAATTTCCAAGGCCGAACCAAACCACAAGCAGAAAACCAGCAACAGCCCAGAAATTATCGATTTAAACAAAACAGGCCAATTCCAACGGGTCATTAAGGCCTGTACTACCCCACCGCCCGCTAAAGCATGGATCAGCAAAGCTATCCAGGCGACGTTCAGCAACGGATAGAGCCAAAATCCCGTAACCTTATCTGACTTGGCGAGCATGACCACTGCTAAGTAGATTGCCCACGAAAGTAACAAAACCCAGGTCGCTGTCGGGGGTAAACGAAAGTTCCTTAACAGGAAGGGTTCACCCCGGGTTAGTTCCCCGGAAGAATTGACCACGGGTGTCGCCCTTGTTAAACGCCATGTCAACAACCACACGAAAAAATACCCCAACAAAACGGAACTCAAAAGTGCCTCTTCAAACATTTTGAGTACCAGGTCAGGATTTTTTAACCAGGCGGACGGAATGACGCTCGACCAGGAATTGACTGACGACCCGCCACTAGTGAGCAGAGTTTGCCAGAACTTAGCAAAACCCTGCGAGAGTTCCGCTTGCATAGCCGGTGCCTTTGTTAATGCCCAGGCGGCGGGGAAAAGGAGCAAACCCACCCCTACCAAGGCAAGGGCTAAGCGGTACAAAAACCGCCACCCTAGGCGTTTTAAACCGTCAATAAGCAACCAGCCCGCAATGAGGCTGAACGCTATCCCGACGGTGAGGTATTCTAGGACACCCCAGCTCGCCATTCCGGACCATAGAAGCATTACCTCTTGACCGATAGCAATGGCGGCGAGGCTAATCGCGCTAGAGCCCCACAAAGCTCCGCGTCCACGAGCACCAGCCAGTTGCAGGGGGACAAGAAAAACTATACCCACCAGGCCCAACTGAAAGAGTACTCCAGAAAGCAAACCTAAACCTATGGTGAGGAGTGGTTTGCGACGCGAAGCCATAACCAGCATAAGCTTAGTTCTTTACGTACGGCAAAAGTGCCAGCACACGAGCGATTTTAATCTGCTCAGCCAGTTTCCGTTGAAACTTAGCACTGGTTCCCGTGATCCGGCGAGGCAGAATCTTACCTCTTTCCGTAATGAACTTGGCCAGGATATCGGTACGCTTCCAGGTACAGGGCCACTTATGAACGGTGAATTTGCAAATCTTTTTCTTGAAGTACACCTTACCTCGGCGGCCACGATCTTGTCCATCGCGACGATCACCATCACCCTTCGGGCCGCGATCCATGCTTTCATCAACATCTTTCATTTCATTTTCAAACGACATATAAACCTCCTCAATTAAAACGGAATATCATCTTCGTAGCTTTGGGGATCATAACTGGGCGGAGGGGCCTCAGACCGGCCCCGAGATTCGGTAGGCCGAGCTTCTGATCTTGGCTCAGCCGACGGAGAGCGAGCTTCTGCGCCCCCACCCTGGCGGCTACCTAAAAGTTGAAGATTATTGACATTGACAACAACCTTCGAAAACTTTTGACCGTCTTTTTCCCAGCGATCCTGACGCAATTCACCATCTACGGCGACTTGTGTCCCTTTGAGCAGGTAACGTTGTAGCGCCTCGGCCGTTTTACCCCACAGGGTTAGATCGAAGAAACTTGCTTCATCTACCCACTGTTCCTCTTTTTTTATCCGGCGATTGACCGCCAAACTAAAATTACAGATCGCTTGACCGGAGGCAGTAAACCGCATTTCCGCGTCGCGAGTAAGTCGACCGACCAAAACAACGTGATTGACATCACCTGACATAGGCTATTCTCACTTCGCTTCTTCTTTTTCTTTCTTTGACTCGTCTTTAATGGCTTCGTGAATAACAAACAAGAATTTTAAGATTTCAGATTGAAGACGCAGGCTCTTGTCGGCTTCGACCACTTTTTGCGGGGGAAACTCGGTAACGAACATCACATAGTGCCCGCGTTCCTGTTTCTTGATGGGATAGGCGAGGTTGCGCTCCCCCATATCTTCTTCCTTCAGGATATTTCCCCCGAAGTTTTTTAGTTCGTTTCGAACGAACTCTAGGCCTTTGACATAGCTGTCTTGTTCGTGGCGGAATATAACCACGACGTCATAAGTACGCATTATTCCTCCTTGCGGACTATACCCGCACAATGCGGGTGGGATCCGATTCAACGAACCGGATAAAGAGGCGTTGCCAAAACTAGCATGACCATGTTTTAATGTCAATCTGATGCAAAACCGGATTCACTATGAAGATGACCTTTTTTACCTTACTCTTGTGATTAAAAATCTTAGAGAAGGCTTTCGTTTGCCCCTTGATCCAGAGTTTTTCCGAGAGAAATCCCTTGCGGATCTTCGCTTTCTCGAGGAAACACTCCTTCGCTTTTCGGACACGTTAAAAGAAAACAGCTTATTGATACGAAGAGCCGAATACCTTCACAGTTTGGTAAAAGTCGAGGGCGAATTTTTGCGGTTAGTAACTGAGGTCTTGCAAAACCAACTTGAATTTAGTGAAAACCTTGGGGATTTTTCTGACGAGCTAGCCCGGTATCAGGCCAAGCACCGCGAAATCGAAACTGAAATTCGAGCGTTGCTTAAGGTGCTCAGCCAAGAAGAAGACGGCAAGCATGACGTGATCACTGCCACCGAGTTAGATCTTTTGATGCGCCCCGACGACTCCGAAAGCTGAGACCACAGCATCGAGGCACAACCTTGTTAGGCACGGGCCTGGGCGCGGACTCGCATCAGCTCGTGAACTTCAGCCAGGGTCAACGCAGGAACGCCGCTTTGACGGGCTTCGGCCGAGGCATAGCCCCATAAGGCAAGATGACAGCGACAGGTGGGGTGCGTAAAGTCCAGATGATCAATCTGATCGTCAATCAGCATTGACGGACTATCGCCTGCAATTTCTTGAATCCAGGCGAGTTTACTTCGGCCATCGGTGTAACGGATTCGTTCGAGTGGCCAAAGCACGCCATGATGACGAAGGATGGCCTCGATAAACTCGGCCTTTTTGGTCGAGAGGATCCAAACCTTTGAGTCATCACGGACAAGGTTCAACGCTTCGGCCATTCCCTCGTAGAGCGGGTTCCAACCAAGCCAGGTCTCAGGGTCATCCCGCAAAAGTCGTTCCCTTAGGCTGTATAGCTCCTTTTTATAACGACGCATCGTATCGTCGCCCATCGCTTTCAAGACTGCATCAAATTCCTGTTGAGACCCAGGATCGTGCCCTTCGCGAAGTATTTTATGGAGGGCAACATAGTCCTCGCCCGAACGGATGTAAACCCTACCCGCTCGAAAGCGCCGAGCGTAGGACTCGTCAGTCTTCTCGCCTGGCACACCTGGCAGGAGTAGGGAACTAGTCTGATAGCATTCGGGGAGCGAATCGCAAATTACACCATCAAAATCCAGAAACAGCCACGAAGAACTCATTGCGTCTTTTCCTTCCTTCCCGTAAAATAACACCATATTAAGGACAAATTATGAAGGCACTTTGGCACAAAGATATTGAAAAAAAATACCAACGTCTCATTCTTGTGGGCGATGTTGGCGGAACGAACACCAACCTTGGTTTAGCCGGCGAAGATCGAGGTCAGATCGATCTGCTCTTAGAGGTAGTCTTTGAGAGCGCCAAGGTGACCGATTTTACCTCGAGCGTGCGCAAAACCATGGAAACGGCGCGCGAACGCTACCCCAATATCGCCTTTGACCTGTGCTGTATTTCAGCGGCCGGGCCCGTTAAAGACAACTTTTGTAAACTCACCAACCAGACTTGGGCGGTTGATGGCAACGAAATTCAAGCGAGTTTAGGCGTGCCCACCCTGGTTATCAACGATTTTTCGGCCATTAGCTATGGTCTACCGCTACTCGATATTCACAACCCTGCTCAAATTGCCATTTTGGCTAGGCCCGACGGGAAAGAGGTCAAACCCACCGGAGACCTACGCGGAGTCGCTGGTCCTGGTACCGGGCTCGGGGTTGGGTTTTTAGCCCAGCAAGGCAATGCGTGGCGAGCGTTTCCTTCAGAAGGCGGCCACATGGATTTGTCTGACTTTGATGAAGACTCCCGTGGCTTTAAAGCGTTTATTCAAGATTCGATTGGTCTCGTTCCCGAATACGAGATGGCTGTCTCGGGCATGGGGATTAAGAATATTTTCTACTACTTCTTGGAAAAGGGTAACCTCGACAAGGACGACCCGGTCATTGTGCAGATCTTACAAACTCCCGATTCCGAAAAGCCCGCTCAGATTTCTCGCCACGGCAAAACCCACGAGGGATGTCGGCGAATTATGACCCTGTTTGTAAAAATCTATGCCCGTCTGATTTCGAGCATCTGTTGCTTTTTGCTTCCTCGAGGCGGATTTTATCTGGCTGGCGGAATTACCAGCAAAAATCTCGAGTACCTGACCGGCGACCATTTGTTCGTCCGAACCTTCGAAGAGCACTGCAACCCCAACATCCGCAAAGTGCTCAAAGAGATTCCCCTGTATGTCGTTAAGGACTACTCGATTTCGTTGTATGGCGCTGCCAATGCCGCCCTCAGTCTTATGCTCTAAGAGGCTTTTGTGGATTCATCTTGGGTTTCACAGCTTAGAGCTGTCGGCGCTGATACCGAACTCACACTCTCAATTTTAGAACGTCTTAACCAAGGAACCTTAGTGTCCCCCCCCATTGAGGTGGCCGGGTTTCCTGGAATTGATGGAAAACAAGTGTGGGATTGGCGTTCTCCACAAGAGGCCGTTATCTCGGGCGAACAAGCCGAACGAGCGTTTAAAACCTTCTTTCCTGAACTTGACCTAGCCCAGTATTCCACTTTTCAGGGTAGCCACCGACGGTTCACCTTGTCGGCTCTAGAGGAATTGGGCCTAAGACTATCGAGACGTTCTGCCTTTGGAGTCCTCAATGGTGGCATGGCTACCAGTTATGGCGATTCCAAAAAGAATCAGGGGTTATCCGAAGGACTCTTTCAAGTCTACCAAAAGGACTTTGAACGCTTGGCCCAGAACGTGCGTGGGCAACCGAAAGGAATCACCCCTGCTTTTATTCAGCCCGATGGAACTCCTGGCCCCTCTTTTTTAGAACTCAAACTTCGCCATCTGCGTCAGATCAACCAGGCCTCCGCTCAAGCGCGGTATCAAGGACCTGGCATGGTGTTGTTTCAAATGACCAGCGCAGCTACCGATGGCCCCATCCGTGAGGCCTTGCAGAGGTATGAAACCAGTCCTTTGTTGCTAGAGGGCGCCTATCCCCTTCCCCTGAGTCAGACCCCGACACGAGTTCAGAATTTGCTGGGAACGTTCTCTTCGCTTCGTGAGGGGCTTCCAAGACGGTTATTTTTAAAAGAGGGTCTTCCTTACGCCTTACCGGGGGGACATGGTCAAAACTTTCGGGTTCTCGCTGACCTTTACCGCTCCCTCTACGCCGAGGGCTATCGTTTCGTTTGGTTAGGCAATGTCGATAACCTGGGGAACTTGCCGAGTTTAAAGAGTCTTGCGCTATTGGCGTTGACAGGAGCCCCTGCCGCCTTTGACTTTTCGTTTAAGACACCGGTGGATGTCAAAGGGGGCGTACTATACCGGCGACCAGAAGGAAAACTCGACTGTGCCGATATTGGCGTTGGACTGGACGGCAAACTTGTCAATGCAGCCGAACAGAAGGGCCAACCTATTCTTTTTAACTGCGCTACGGGGCTCTTTTCTTTAGATCACTTACTGGCTGACCTTGAGGGATTGATTCGTCGTCTGCCGGTCCGTGTCTCGGAACAAGATAAAGATGTGGGCCGCTACGCTCAAGCCGAACTCAACACGTGGGAAGTTATTGGCTTGCTGGACCATCCCTTGATTTTGGGTGTCGAAAAGAATCGACGTTTTTTAGCCGCCAAGCTTTTAACTGATAGCTTACTCACAAGTGCCCTACACCGGGATAACCCATGGTTTTCGCACGAGGGTCAACCCTGGGCCCAAATTGCCGATTCTCTTCACGAAGGACTCACAGCCCTGCTTGCTGGCCCCTACGCCATGAAGCTCGAAAACGGGCGCTGGGTACCAGACCAGCGCCGACAAAACCCAGGGATCTTCGTTTAAACCGGTTCAGACGACCCGGAGTCAAAGACCACCTTGCCCAACGAAAACTTTGACGGATCAACCTGGGCTCGAACTTTATCGAGATCAAACTGTTCCGCTTCCAGCTCGGGAACAGCATACTGAAAATGCGGAGCCTCACCGATCACTTCGACAGGACGCTGGTCGGCCAACTCGCGAAGCATGCTTTCTTGTAACTGTTGACGTTCTTGCCCAGGGTGACCGGGGGCATTACGTTCACTGTCGGGCTCGACGGTTAACTCTATCTGCTTAGGCCGAGCCAGAATTCGAGCGACAACCTTGCGTCGAAAGTTCCGCAGCTTAATCATCAGATTTTCACGACGTTCGTTCAGACGCCGTAAGCCGGGAATGCCAAAGAACAGCAAACTATACACGGCAGGAACGATGCCCAAAACCCAAAACACAAGGTTATGTACACCCGCGTACGAAATTCCGCTGGAAGCCCCTAGGGCTAGAGCCACTTGATAGACGATACTGATAGCCTCGTGCGGGTTTAACCACCCTAGGGATCCGCTTAAAAAATACACACTCAAAACGGCATTAAAACCGTTAAAAAAGATGATCCAACGGTTGGTTGTGGCAGGATTTCGCGTAAACGGAATAAGCTCCTCTTCGGGGAGGCGGTATTCGCGCGCTTCCTGCGAGGTTTTCATGAGGGACGGAAAGGCGTAATACAGGGTACCCCGGTCACTAACCAGGGGTTCACCCTCATATTCCAACAAAAGACGGCTGACAAAGCTATTGGCTTCTTCGCGACTTTTCCCCGTCATGGCCATCAGTTCTTCTAACGTCACAAGCCCTTTGTTGCGTTGCACCCACGAGATAACCGCTTTCCGTTCCATTTTTCCCCAGGCTTCGGG
>JAJXVP010000085.1 GCA_021782055.1 bacterium
TCGGTCACATCGTAGTGTGCCTGAGCCAAAAAATTTCTAAACTGCTGACGACAAGCTGACGGCAGTTGGCTCCAGATTTGAGCCACAGTCTGACGATACTGGGGTGTTGTAAAGTACAGTCCATGAAAACTTTCGTGCGTCAACAAAAAGGAGCGTAACGGTGGGGGCGATTCGTCGCTGATGCCCAGCAATGCCCCTTGGCCCGCCTTCCAGTGCCCAGCTGAGGTTGGAATCAACAGCTTTTGAGCAATCAACTTCTGCCTGAGTTCAAGTTCTTTTGCAGACAGGGGAAAGTTCTCGGCACTAGCCAAGTTGAAAAAGTTTGCTAAATCTTGGGGCGCATAATCGTGGGCATTCCAACCGTGAAGACGAAGCGCCTCCTGCTCGGTCAAAATGGTCCCGCGATACCCTTGCTTTTCAACAAAAAAAGCAAGCCTGGTCAGGTACTGCGCTTGAACGGCGTAAGTTTTTGTCAAAAGGATCAAAATATTTTGCCGACCGTTCCAAAGAAACCAGTCATGATCCCCTTCGCGAAGGCTTTCGGTAGGCCACTGAAGAATAGTTGCGGGATCAGCCGGAAGCGGCGACTCGCCCGGTGTCGCTACCAGTTTAATTCGGTACAAAGGAGCGAGGGCGTCACCAGGAAAGGTAAAAAGCCAGCGACGTGCCTCATCGTGCCAAACTTGGGGATAAAAGCGCCACGTTCCGGCTCGACCCGAAAAATGAAAGCGCACGGTATTTTGTGCTGTAAACCCTGCATTGGTATGCCAAGAAAATTCCAGTGCGGGAGTGTAGCCGTGCGCTGTTTGCCAAGGCGGCAGGGTGAGGGCAAGTTGCGATCCTGAAACAGCCTCAAGGGGCTCTTGGGTCGCTAAGGTCTGACTAAGAGCTATCTCAAGGGGCCCGGGCAGTAGGCCATTTGTTGTGACACGGAGAGTATGCACCCCCGTGCTGAGCTTCCAGGCTAGCCATACAGCCGCCCCCGAAAGCTCGGGAAAGCGGGCTTCAGGACCGTGAGCTTCTGGGTCAATTTGAAGAAGAACCTCTCCCGGGGGAAAGGGCCCCACGGTAAGCCAAGAATTTGCTGCCTCTACGGGCAAGACCCATTCAAAACGTGACGTAAGGTCGTTCGACTCGAGCTTGTGACGCTCTAACGGAAGTTGGTTGTTCCCCTGACGCAAAACATCGGCACCAAAAAGGAGGTTGACGGTTCCCAGAAAAACCAAGACCACCGCAAATGCGCGCATTTACAAACTCAAAAGCTGTTCGACGAGTCGACGGGCGACCGTGAGCTTGCGCTCATGATCGAGGGCTCCATCAGACCGAATTAAGGAATTGAGCAGGCCCATAAAGCCCGAAGGCAAATTGGGCAACGCTTCGAGAGCTCTCAGGCGTTGTTCAGGCGGGCATAAGAATTGGTGGTGAAAGGTCAAAAGGTGCTCTGTGACTGTCTCGAGCAACTGGGCAAGACTCAAAGGAAACTGCAGAGGATCCTGATGAAACAGGGCGGTTCCCATATCGGCCAACTGATGTTCCAGCCGAGCATTGAGGTTGGCTCCATGCCAGCGCCAAAAGCCTTCGGGTAGAGTTTCAAGGATATGTTTTTGCTGGTCAATCCACCCAGTCCGCGAAACTACCGGGACACCCCAAAATACCCGGAATAAACCGTAGGTGGAACCTTGCGTCAACGTAAAAGGCTCATCCCTGACCCCGGCCACAAGAGTCTCAATCTCACGAGTCTTTTTGTATTCGACATGCACGGGAATGCTTTCCAAGAAAAAACGGTCTTTCGTCGCGGCCAAAGAGGTTTCAAGAAACTCATGGGGCGGAAGAACCTTTAGGCGTTGTTTTTGTACGGGAATCTCGCCCTCAAGAATTACGTCGATCTTTAAGCTTGTAAATTCAAAGAGGGCGTCAGAGTAGCTCTGATAGGGAATCTTTTGCACTGCCTCTAGGCTAGGCCACGATTTGAAGCCCTGCACAAGACTCTCGACTAAGCGGTTGATTTTTTGAACCATGGGGGGCATAGTAACACAAGGAAAAGAAAAAATGAAGAAAACCCGGTGGGCTTGGGTTCCTCCCCGGGGCGATGTTCGCCTCTTGCGGTTTCAAGAGTCTGTGGCACAGGTTGTGGGTGACACCTTTCGTGCCTTTCCCCCTTTGCTTCTTGCCCAAGAAAAATCTCCTTTTCCTTCTAAAGCAGAATTGGCCGAGATTACCCTAGGCTCCTGGCTAGGCCGCGAAGAGGGGCCGTTTCTTGAGGGCCCAGCACCAGAACTCAAGTTTTGGATGGGCTGGAAAGCGCCGGGGGACTGGACAAAGGTTTCGGTTCCGACGCTTTCGTGGAAAGCTGGCCGTTTAGTCTTGTTTACTTGGGAACCGGTGGGTGAGACTGGACTCTTTTGGTCTTATTCTTCTTGGCGGCCTTGGCGGTGAGCGGGCGTTTTTGTGACGCTTCGTAAGGAAGCAAGCGGTTGGCCGAACCCAGGGTTTGGCACCCGTTGGCAACGAGCATCCACTGACTGACCCCATTGGGTGAGGCACTTTCTTTAAGACGACACCACGTCCTTGTCGCGCTTGCCCCCTCAGGCCACCAGGCTGGACCTGTCCACGGGGACTGAGTTTTCCAGGCAGATGGTTCACGGCGATGGTACGATTGAGCCAAAGCCGAGGCCCGTTTTATGTCTTTTCCCCATAAAAACGCATCTTGAGCGGGCTGGTCTGGGGCGGTCCGTACAACCAAAAAACCTTGGTTAACTAAACCGGGAATAGCCCAAGTGAAGACTGTGCCAGGAATATTGGGCGGGCGTCGCGCCCCAGCCACAACAACGATCAACTGGCCGCTTTGTACCTCCTGTGAGGGAAAGGGAAAGCGAAAAAAACGCCCTGGGGTGGATAAGTCCAGGCAAAGACCGGTTAACGAACCAGCTTTAAGAACTTCAAGCTCAATCGCGTCAGGGTTACGCCCATTGCCGGCACTGCGAATCTCAGAAAACCGTAGCAGAGCGGCTTTGAGGTTTACACCCCAGTAGGAACCTTGGATTCCAGTCACCATACCTTGGGACTCGCGAATTTCAAGAGAATACCGGATTTCGCGTCCTGGGGGTTCATTCTGGCGGTTGAGGCTCACCACGGAGCCTTGCAGCTTGGGGGTCGAAAGTACTCCCGGTGGTTCGGTGGTCATCGTTGCCGATTTTGGAGTGTGGTCAAAGGTAAAGCTGAGGGAAGTTTCATCGGAATGAAACTCCAGCAGTCGAGCCGGGGCGGCGGTTTCAAAAACCTGACAACTTAAAAGCTGAACTCCCAAAAGCAAAAAACCTGCCCCAAGGTTGAATGGTTTCATAAGTCCTCCTGAGACTTGGGGAACAATCAGGACCTCGATTCTGCTTCAAAGGGGCTAACAGACCCTCTCGCTTTGGCGTTACCTTATGATTATATTGGAGATATGGACAACAATCCCCTTTTGCAAAAGTATGGCAAGGTGCTTCCTTCCGATCAGATCGTGTTTCGTGAGAACGAGGAAGGCGATCAAATGTTCATTATTCAAGAGGGAAAAGTTCAAATCAGCCGTCAAATTGCCGGCAAAGCGACGCCGATTGCCGTTTTAGAAAAGGGTGAATTTTTTGGCGAAATGGCCATCGTCAACCGAATAAAACGCACGGCTTCTGCCACAACCTTAGAACCCACAACCCTGTTGGCCTTTGACCGCGTGGGCTTAGAGCAAATGATTGAAAAGAACCCAAAAATCGCGCTGAGCATCATCGATAAACTCTGCCGAAGGTTGCAAAACGCGAATGGGCAAATTCAGCGCTTAGCGCAAAATTCTAGTCATCAGGCGGTATGGGGGGCTATTCAGGTCCTGGCGCATCAAGCAGCTCAGCTAGGTGACGAACAGAAATTAGCCGACGAACTGTCGCTTTCTTTGGCGTTGGCTAGGGCTGAAGTACAACAGGCGCTAGACGATTTAGTAACTTCGCAAGTGCTCAAGCGTACATCGGGTCTCGTTGAAGTCGCAAACTTCGAAAAACTAATGACCCTCGGGACGTGCTAACGATAAGTCTGACAAAAAATTCTCCGATAATGTCGGCATGAAGCTGATTGCTGTGCTCCTGGCTGTTTTGACGACGCTCCCCTTGGTTGCGTTGACCCCTGAGTCAAGCCTCCGTCTTACGGGTGCCGACGTGAGGATTGAAGCGTATGCCGACGGCTACCATTTGATCATTAAAAAAACGCCGGCTGTTGAATCGGTGCTTTTGACCGAAGCATTTGAACCGGCGGGGCACAAGTTAGCGACCTACAGTTTTAGAGGCCTTGAGCCTAACGCGCTGAATGGCCAGGAAAAGCGGCTTTTAAACGGTAAGTTTCTCCCCGGACCGCATACTGACCTGATTTCGTCGACCGTTGTCCCGGATAAAGTTTTTGGTGAAGCCTTTGTGATTTTGATTCCGCCGGTGGTCGAATACGGGTATCACGAACCAGGGGCACGATTTGGTCGTATTAACTTGGCAAAACGCATTCAAAGTGGTCAATCGCTGTGGTTTTCGGTCCGAACCTTCTCGCGACCGTATGCTGACTATACGGGAAGGTATGAAGATAACGCTTTTGAGTTAAGTCAGCTCGTTGAAAAGGCTACACCGGCTCCTGCCGATACCGATTCGGCTGTCGACCGTCTTAGGCGTCTGGGTCCTGTCTATGTAGCTTCGGATATTACCAAGGGCATTCATCGAATTCAGAGCGCGGTGCACGATGACCTTGATATGGTGATTTGTATCGACACAACCAATAGTATGAGGGATTATCTTAAGGCCCTACAAAAAGATCTGCTGGGTCCGATTGCCGCCGAGGCGAAAAATTATCAGCACTTTCGGTTAGGGTTGGTCTTTTACCGGGATTATATGGAAGATTACCTTACCCGGGTGGTGACGTTTCAGTCTGATGTCGGGGTAATCCAAAAGGCCTTGGACCAAGCTACCGCAGCAGGGGGCGGGGATATTCCCGAAGCCGTCGTCGAGGGCCTGTGGGCTGCTTTAAATTCATTTGACTGGCAGGCTGATCACCGCTTGATTTTAGTGATTGGCGATGCCCCCCAGCATAACTTGCCTAGGGGCTCGGTAACCGAGGCCATGGTTCATCAAACAGCCCTGGAAAAAAATATTGAAATCCAGATTGTCAAACTTCCCCCAGGGGGAGATGGCGGTAACTAAGCCAAACACCTATGGCTTAGGCTTTCCTGGCTGGGGGCGCAATCAACCTTGTCGGTTTGTTTTTTGACCAGAGTCGATTTCTTTTATGATCTTGGTCGAAAGAATTTGAACCCAAATGGGCAGGTTACTGAGTGTCGGATCGTTGTACATGTTCAAGATTTTTTGAAACTGAGTTTTGGCCAAGGCCCTGTCGCCCATTTTGAAATGCAAGAAAGCCACTTCGTACATTGCCGAAACCCGAGTGGACATATCCAAATCTTTCTTGGCAAGCAATTCTGTATAAATCTTGAGTGAGGTTTGGTAGTCATACTGATCAGAGGCTTGTTGCGCGCGTTGAAAGTACACCTCGGTGGGGGTGTTAGGGGTGAAATTGGTATCAACAGTTTTACAACCAGACAGGGTGAGCAGCAGTCCAACAACTGCTACTCCCAGAAAATAATGCCTTTTCATGAGAACATCCTTGGGATTACATCTTACTGAGGTTAAACATCACCGAGAAGAAAGAGTTTCAGGATTTTGGGTGTAGGTTTCGTCTTTTTGCGGCAAAAGCGACCGCAGCTGACGCAAATAACCTCGTGTATCACCCATGGAACAGTAAGATTCACAATTGAACAGACTTCGTCGCGTTATTGTAAAATACTTATAAAGTTTTTCCACACCGTTTCTGGTTTTCCACTTTCCTGCCGCACAACGAATACGAAGCAGGTACTGACTACCATCGCCAGCGGGAACGCGGACCACTTTGCAGTGAGCGCAGTTCGCACAATAAATCTTTCCGTAAACTGTGTCCTGTTCTACTGAGTCCTGTTCCACGAGCAATAGGATACCACGGGTTCACTGGCCGGTCAATGAGCACTTACAGTCACGGTGGTCAAAAGCTAACACGGTAAACTTCGACGTCGCCCGTTAGAAAATCGGTAAACGCTAAAAACCGTCCTGAAGGCGACCAAGCTAGGCCCATCGGTTGGTCACGACCCCAAACATAACCGAGCTTGGCTCCTGTTTTAGCATCAAGAAACTGAACCTGGCCGTAATCGGGACCTTGCAGGGCAAAGTTGTCTGGATTGTTTGTCCCCCGCAGGGCTACCGCTAGGATTTTTCCATTCGGTGAGACTGCCAAAGTTTGAGGATTGGGACCAACGGGCACCGAGAACAATATGGATTTTTGTGCTGTATCAACGGCGCTTACCTTGCCTGAGGCCATATCGGCAATCCAAACGATAGAACCGGCTAACGCCGCAGAACGGGGGTTTCCTCCTATCGTCGTCGTCGTTAAAGTCCCGTCCGGTGCGATCCACAGAAGTTTTCCTTCGTTGAATTGGGTGGCTACCAGTCCACCAGCGTAGGGAGCTGCTGAGGTTACCATATCGTCTAATTTTAGTGACGTAACGATTTTTGCCCCGGCTATATCAATGATTGAGACACTGGGGTCATCCCAGCCGAGAACCGCAAGGCGGCCACCGGGGAGGGCAGCCAAAGAACCTTTACCTGACGAGCCCCAATTGACGGCCGGTACTGAGGAGGGGAAAAGCGTAATAGTCCCATCGGTGTTCAGAGCGGCAACGGTATTTTTGACCAGGGTTGCATCAGTAAAGGAGCCTTTTCCGGCGGGACTTGAAACCGGCTTACCTTGGCGAGTGTAGGTCTGCAGACCTTCGGTCGTGGCCACGAGAATATTTTTTCCGTCGGGCGTAAAGGCCAAACCCCTAGGGTGTCTGCCCACGCCAAATTCTGAGAACTTACGGAGGGTTGTCCCATCAGGCTCTAGTTTAAACGACCAAACTGCACCCTGTTTTACGGCTTCAGGGATGGCTGCACTAACAGGTTCCCAGCCCAAGGCACCAAAGCTTAAGCGCTTGACGCCCGAAGGAACCGAAACATCGCGAATGGTATCAGTCTCAGGCGTAGAGGCGAGGGGGACTCCCTCGGCAAAAACCTGAGTATCTTGGGGAAAGATTCTTAGGCGGACCTGAAAACCGTCAGCCCAAGCTAAAGAAGTGAGGCTTACCGAGAGGATAGCCCCTGTGACCAGGGTAAGTAGGGGGCGAAATACGCTCATACGCTCACGCTATCACGCTCCGCTGTTTTTTTCCAGAATCAATTCCCTTTGCAAGGCCAGGCCTTCTGGATCGTCAGGGGCTAAGTTGAGGGCCGCTTCGCAATCTTGCTGTGCTTTGATTGGCTGTCCCAGCTTCAGCCAAGTGCGAGCCCGGGCTAAAAGAACTTCAAACTGGTAGGGTACCATCTCAAGACTTTTGCCAAAATCGGTCAAGGCGGCGTCGTATTCTTCCATGGAATCGCGAACCATGCCCCTATAATAGTAGGCTTTAGCATTCCGTTCATCCCGTTCCACCGCGCTATCAAAATCATCGAGCGCATTCTCATACAAACCTTCGGCAAAGTAGGCCATTCCTCGGTGGGTCAGCACCAAAGACTGGACAAAACTCTGCGGTCCACGCTTTAAAATCGCCGTATAGTGGTTGATGGCTCTCTTGTATTGCTTTTGGTTGTGTGCCGAAAGTGCCTCGAGCAGAACTTGGTCCATGTTTTCGGCTGGGAGGGATGCATAGTGGTCGTCGCTGTTCCTTGGGGTCGAGTCCGGGTTCTGAGGCGTTTTTAGTCTATCGAGAAAACTCCGGCGGCGTTTTTCTAGTTCGTGGTTGAGTTGCCGTTGGTAGTCCCGAATCTCTTGAAAAATAATATCGCTGAGGCTGAGGTTGGCATTGAGCGCGGCGAGCTTGCGTTTTAACGGTTGGTCAAAGGGAAAAAACTGTGATTTGTAAATAAGTTCATGTTCCACTTCGGCCCAGGCGTCTTGAAGAATTGTGCGGATTTGAATTTCGCACGGAGGGGGGTGATCTAGCGACAGGGCCTCAATCAAGTCGTGGGGAACGGCCACAAGAAAATGAGTTGATTCATAACCGAACTCTTTAAACGACTGCAAAGCCCCCTTTTTTTCTTCTTCGAGAACCGTTAAACGGGTACGAACGACATCTTCGATTTTTTTGACGTCCTCCATAAACGGGCAGACAATGCGCATGCCCAGAACATCTTGAATCTGGACTTGATCGGAGGGCACTCCCTGACGGATCTTGCGCAAAACCTTGTCAAACCAGCTGTGAAAGGACTTGACCCGCATTTTTATGCCGGGGTGCAGACCCAAGGGCTCTACCCAACCCTGAAAGCGGTGCCCAAGGTTTTGAAGAATCAATTCATAGAGTTTGCGATCGGCGTTGTACTGAAGTTCAAGTTGTTTACGATTGGGAAGGTTCATTCCAGACCTAAGTCCCGCAGAGCACGAATGCTCTCGGTGGCAGACGTGTGAAGGATAAATATTCCCCCCAGATCGACCCAGCTGGGTTGGGATTTTAAGCGGTCATCAACCAAGACAGCCGTCTCGTTAGCTTCAAGGAACTCTTGAATGGCTTGACCTTTTTCACGACTTTGGCAGGTCACGACAGGAACCTCGCTACCCAGTTCACGTCGACACCACTGCCGCTTTTGTGGTTCAGCCCAGTTCCCCCGTGGTAAGCCGGTGCAAATGATGGGGCTATAGCGAGCGACAAATTCCCAAAGGGCTCGGCCATCGGGCATCCAAGGCAAGCGATCATAGAAACCGGAGGTCTTGGCAACAAGCGGCCACATCTCGCGGTCAGACATCTGCGAAGGGTAGCGTCCCGTGGCTTCATAAACACCGCGGTCAAAATCCGCCAACACACCATCAAGATCAACAAAAAGGCGAAAGCTCCGCACTGACCCCTCCCTCCTTTTAACTGTAATCCCTAAGCTGTCCAATGAAAAGGGGAGTCTTGAAAGCTGAACCTCGCCAGCTCTTGTCAAAGGAGACGGTTTACGTTAGGTTAACTCGGTATACGGGGAATTAGCTCAGTTGGTAGAGCGATTGGTTCGCAATCAATAGGTCAGGGGTTCGAATCCCCTATTCTCCAGATGAAACCAAAGCCGCAAGTCCTTAACAATTAAGGATTTCGCGGCTTTTTTTTGCCTGCGAGGGTTTTTCTTGCAAAGGACGAGTCGGGAGCATGGTAAACTACCTTATGAACAAAAAGCTGCTTGTCCTGTTTCTCACCCTCTCGTGGCTGGCTGGTTGTGCAACCTGGCAACAAAAGCCCGAAAATCCTCCCCAGGGACTAGTTTTGAAGTGGGAGCCCGGTATTCCCCCGACTAGGCTTGGCGGCTATGTGATGGTAAAGGGATATAAGCTTTTTGTTTGGTTGGATACAGGGGCTTACACCAGTTTCTACTATCACCTTCGTAAATCTGAAAAATTTCTTTCAGTTTTGGGCAAACCGCTTTCTGTAACTCCCGAAGTCGAAAACTTTCCTTACTTTAGGAACAACCCCCAGCATGTAAAAAGATACCATTTTGCGAAGTTACCGTTACCCGGCTTTTCCGTCGAACCGTTTGTTGTGGATGACGTTTCTGGCTACATTGATTTAAGTTCAAGGGATACCCCCACCGAAGGGTTGGTGTTAGGCACCCGCGCCTTTGAAGATTCGTGGTTGGTGTGGAATGCGCAAAACCTGACTTTAACCGTTTACCCTCGAGGATCGTCTTTTAAAATCCCCAAAGGTTGGAGGCCCATTCCAGCCGCCATTGTTTCTCGAGCCGGGCGACTCTTTTTAAAAGCCCAGCAAAAGAGCAGGCCCTTTTGGCTGTTTTTTGACTCTGGTGCCACCAACGCCTTTCCGTACGTCAACGAGGCCAAAGCGAGCACATGGCTTGTCGAAGATCGTTACTCTCGGTTTTCAACCGGCTTTGGCGAGCTCCAGGTCGGTTCTGACTTTGCTTGGGGAGGGGAAAACCTTCATCACCCGCTAGTGTATATTAATACAATGATGCCCTTGGGAAATGCCCGGGTTGGGTTCCCTT
>JAJXVP010000086.1 GCA_021782055.1 bacterium
GGTGCTCGTTGAGGACACCTTGAATCATATAAGGAAGGATGTAGCCCCACTCGAGTTGCCGCGATAGGGGGAGGTAAAAGTCCTGAATTACCTGCAAAACAGGGCGAACCGAATATTTTGGATTTTTCAAAAACGTCAATAGCAACTCGACCGGACAGTTCCCTGGCCCGCGACCAATCCCGTAGATCGAGGCATCAAGCATATTGGCGTTGTCGATGACTGCCTGAATCGTATTGGCAAAGGCCAGTTGGCGGTTGTTATGCGTGTGAATTCCAATTGTTTTGCCGGGACAGAAGTGCTGGTATTTTTTTACTAAGAAGGTAATGTCTTCGGAGTACATATTTCCGTAGGAATCCACGACGTAAACACACGGAATTTCGGAACGGCTGACTTCGATCAAGGCCTCGTCGATTTCTCGTTCCAAATTGGTCGAGACCGCCATCAAATTGAGGGTCGTCTCATAACCTTTGGCCTGAATTTTTTGGGCTAAAGCGATGCCTTTCGAGACATCTTTCACATAGCAGGCAACACGGATCATATCGAAAATGGAATCGTTCACGGGGAGGATATCTTCATCTTCCACACGGCCAATATCCACCATACAGGCCAGTTTAGAGGAATCCTTAAGGTCTCCCAAGACTCTTTTGACGTCTTCGTCGGCGCAAAACCGCCATTTTCCGAACTCCTCGACATTGAACATTTTTTTACTGGCTTTGTAGCCTAGCTCGATATAATCGACCCCGGCGGCACACAAGGCTTGGTACGAGGCCTTTACCAGGTCATCGCTGAATTGCCATTTGTTAATAAGCCCGCCATCACGGATTGAACAATCAAGGACTTTAAGTTCGGGTCGATACATGAAAATCTCCTAGGTCATTTTTTACCGAAAGTTCCCAGGTAATCAACCCATGGCCAAAAAAAAACTGAATTTTGGGAACCAGAACGATTTAGGCGGCTACTTACGGGTATCTCGAACTTCAGGAGGCCTGCTATGACAAAAAATCCAAACGTTTTGCCCCTCGTGGCAAGTTTGGCGGCACTATTGTTTTTTTCGTGCCAATCTCCGACCGCGTCGACTCCGACTGCACGTGACGTTTCCACAGACATGGCGAGTTTAGGTGCCGATCTTTCGGTGAACCAAACGACAGCCATACAAACGTCGATGATCGACGAAACCACCTCGACGGTAGATTCCAGTACAACCGCTTCTCTTGCCCCCTCGCGAGTTGTTGGTTCTGCAACGATAGCTGTGACGGTAAGCCATACGGTAACGACGCCGGTTTCTGCCTCGTCGACACTATTCCTTAGCGGCGACGTGGCTCAGGTCACGCGAAGTTGGACCTCCTGGAATGGCAATGTGAACTCAGATGTCATCACACGACCGCACATTCCTTTTGAGGCTGTTGACTATCAAGGAACGCCCACGTACCAGCCTGTAGCCAGTACGAGCATTTCGACAACGGGGATCAGTGCTGTTTTTTCGCAAGGAATATGGACCCTAACAGGCAGTGAAGTAAAATCGGTGAATGGCATTCCCTTGTCGACGGTAACCTACACTTGGTTCTATCAATGGGACAGCGTCAATCAGCGCGCCGAACTGTTACGAATGGTCATCGCAGGGGAACAGGTGGGGCCTTATACGGGCAAAGTTAAGTTGAATACCGAGATTTGGTATACCTACAATGCCACCAGCAAAAAAGATCAAGAATTCGTACGGGTGGTAGATTTTGTTCCTTCTGGCGGGGTAACTCCTCTTAAACGCCTGGTTTATGCGACCAATCTTCAGGCCTCCGTGCTAGGCGCTTCGGCTACCTTGCCCACACTCTGGGACTCTTCGCTTTCTACAGGGACGACAGCGACTACCTTGACGATGCTGCCGACTGTAGCACCACTAAGCACGTCCACGACAAACCCAACAACGATCGATCTTTGGTACTATTCTGACCCTAGTGTTCCCCTGACAAGTTTAAATCCTGTCTATTCTGGGACAAGTTTAGCCACGTACCCCAAATGGGATGTTGCCCGGTGGATGGGGGTTGTGTTGCAGGAAAACTCCCCCCGAATAGCGGATTGGTACAAACCCATCGCCACAACAGGGGTATTTTTAGGAAATTACACCAGGCGTTTTGAAGTCACAACCTCGCAAAATAGCTCTTCAAGAGCGGTCTACTCTTTGACCGATGGGGTTACCGAAGTGAATATGGTGGCATCACAGGTCTACGCCAGTTCGTCTGGGGGAACCCTCACAACCACAAGAAAGTTTTCTGATGGCATCACCTCGACCGTAACGATTACCCCGCAATATTCCGCGTCAGATGCAATTACAGGGTACGTCATTGTGCGTGGAACAACAACCTATACTGTTCAGTTTACCACTTACGATGCGGGTGGTGAGCTCACCGGTCTGACCGTGACGAACTCGACAACGAACAAAACAACTAGTTACACTGAGACTAACGGCGTATGGACTGCTAGCTAACCCGAAATCATGGCGGCCATGAAGGAAACAAAGTGAAATTATTCATTTTAGGTTTAATGATCGGTTTAAGTTCACCAGTCTTTGCTCAACAGAGTCCCGAAGCGATTCTTAGCAATTTTTATCTTCCGGATGACAAAATTCAGGTCATTCAGGCAATAATCGATAAGAACCAGCAGCAGTTGCAAGACGATCGAGCAGATATAGCCGAAGCTCAAGCAGAACTTGCCGCTCAAATGTACAAAACCAATCCTGATTGGCCCGCCATTGAAAAAATTCTTCATAGAGCTTTACAAGGGGAGTATAGAGCTCGCTTGATTTTGATTCAAAGGACCTTTGAAGTAAAGAAGCAGCTGGGACGCGACACTTGGGTACAGCTTTTTAAAGCCCGACGAGCTCTGCAACAAATAACCAAGCGAGGGGAGCGGCCCCTGGATTTTACTTCGTGGCGACTTATACGGTTGCTTCGCGAATTTCGCTGAAGCGGGAACACCAATTCTCGATGGAAAGCGACGAGGTTCTAAGACAAAAGTTCGTCGAAAAGGGCGATCAGGCCGCTTTTGAAGAAATCGTTCGCCGGTACCTCGGTTTTATTAGGCGCCAAATGGCGGTGCAACTTTGGAGCGACCGTGACTTGGCTCAAGATGCGGAGCAAGAAGTTTTGTGGAAACTCTTTAATATCTTAAAAAATTTTCAATCAGAGTCAAGTCTGGCCGCCTTTATCAGTGGAATTTGCCGCCATACGGTGTGGCAATTGTTAAGGAGTCGCGGACGGCGCTGGCAAAGAGAGCAGAGCTGGTTTGTGGAAAGTGAAGTTTTACAAACCACGAAAGAGGCCGAAGCTGACCCCCTGCATTCTTTAGTCGGGCAAGCCCATAAGCAAGAAATCTGGGATATCCTTGGCCAGGTACCTGAGCCAGACCGTTCCCTATTGTACCTTAAAGAGGGTGAAGGCTTGGAAGTGAGAGAGCTGGCTAAGATTTTTGGCGTGCCTGAAGGAACTGTCAAAAGCAAATTGGCGCGGGCCAGGAAAAAATTTCGAGACCTTTGGGAGGTGTCCAATGAATCCTTCAAATGAACAATTTCCCTGGGGACCTTTACTGAAAGAAGGGGCAGAAGCGAGAGTGTCACAGCAAAACCCTGACTTTCAAGCTGTCTACAATCGACAAAAACACAAAAAGATTTGGGGTGGTTTGGGCTTAGTTGCCGCAGGATTCATCCTGCTCCTCGGAGGCGGCCGAGCTTGGCAACAATATAAAGAAGATCAAGAATTTCAAGAAACGGTTAAAAGCTATGTTCAAGAAGTGATCCCCCTTGAGGCCCCTTCTTGGAATACCAGTTCGACGGAATGGAAGTTTTCACGAACGTTGTTGTCGAGCGATGACTCTGATGATCTTTAGGTGTTGGGCTACAGCCCAGCAGACCTTACCCCCCCCCTATCAATCTCGTGGTTAATACATTAAAATGATTCAAAATCTGTAAGGCAAAGGAGGGGTTTTATGGCCCTGAGAAAAAGGCTGCCGTTGTATACCTTTCTTGCGGTATTTTTTTCGATTATTGCGGTGGGTGGGTTACTCATGCCAATCCTTCTTAATGGGATTGAAAAGTACTACCTTGCTCTTCAGGCTGAAGTGAATACCCGACAAGCGGTGGCAATGGCCAAGTTTATCGAAGCTCGGGTTCAAGACGGCGAGAGTCGAGAGATGATTTTGAAAGATTTTGAGGCCAGTATTGTCGGAACCAATGTTAACCGAGGCTTCGTCTGTTTAGTTGACCAAAAAACAGCCAGATTTCTGTGTCATCCTGACCCTCAGTTGATAGGAAAGCCCATTGCTCTTCGTCATGCGTTCTACGATACAACTTTCACGCGTCATCATTTAATTCCGTGGTCACAAGCGATAAAAGATCCCCATAGCACTTCGGGTCTTTTGCTCTTTAACCATCTAAAGTCCGAAGAAGTCGTCCATTCGCAGGTAATTCCGAGTTTGGGTTGGGTCGTCAACTCTCATGAAAACACAGCACGAATTCGTGCCGAATTAAGAAAGATTCGTTGGGTTATCTTATATGGTTCCATTATTTTCGCGTTTCTTTTGGCCTTTCCTATTTCTTTAGCGGTTCGGACGGTAAGTAGAAGGTATGAACGGCAAATCGAAGCCAGCAATATCTTAATTGCCGAAGAACAAGAAAAGGCCGATAACTTGCTCCTATCGATTTTACCCGCTTCGATCGCTCAACAGATGAAAGACGGAGCCACGACCATCGTTGACCACTTTAATCCCGTCGCTGTTCTATTTTGTGATATTGTCAATTTTACCCCTTATGCCGCCAAAACAACACCTGAAAAGTTGGTTCGCTTACTCAATGCCATTTTTACACGGTTTGATACCCTAGCGGAAAAGCATGGGGTCGAAAAAATAAAAACCATTGGTGACGCTTATATGGCGGTGGCGGACTTAACCATCCCCGTGGAGGATCCCGCCGACCGTGCGGTAAAGATGGGGCTGGATATGATCGAAGCTGTCCAAAATTTGGGTCTCAATGTTCAGATTAGGGTAGGCATCCACCTAGGACCTGTGGTCGCTGGTGTTATAGGGGTGACGAAGTTTAGTTATGACCTTTGGGGTGATACGGTGAATACCGCAGCTCGCTTGGAATCAAGCGGTGTACCGGGACAGATTCACATCAGTGATTCGGTCAAGCAGGCCTTGAAGGGTGACTATCGCGCAGAGTATCGTGGTGAAACTCAGCTGAAAGGAAAGGGAGTTTTAAAAACGTGGCTTGTCAGCAGGCCAGAGGCTTAAGTTGACTCGCTGATTTGTCGAACCTCTAAAGGATGGCCAAATACCCCCTCTTTGTTGTGCTTTTAGGAGTCTTGGCAGGTGCTTCTGGTTATGCCGATGAGTGCCGCTTAACCTCGTTAGAGATGTCAAGTTCTCAGGTGGTCGTTCAGGCTACCAGCCGACCTCAGTTTCAAGAGCTGGATTTTCCACAAAAGGGGCTGCTCTGTCACGAGTTGGTCTTTCCTAAAACGGTGTTAGCTTTACCAAATAGGTCCGAGCAAGGACTGTCAGCAACCCTACGCTCCATCGAGGTGGTACAGTTTTCTGCGCACCCCGATGTCGTTCATATTGTCTTAAAACAGACGATCAGACCCCGCTATACAGTTGTTGTGGAGCCGCAAGGCCAACAATTCCGCCTAACCATCACGTGGTCTAATTCGACGAATCCTGTCATTGGTAAGAATCAGACTCGACCTTTCAAGGTTTTTTTGGACGTAGGACATGGGGGGTATGACCCCGGAGGCACAGGGCCTGCTGGCTTGCCGGAATCGTTTGTGAACCTTGATGTTGCTCAAAGAGTGGCCGCCATCCTTAAACGCAAGGGGTTTGCGGTGGCTATGGATCGTACTAGTGACCACTTTGTCAGTCTTCCTGACCGAGTAAAGCTTGCTGACGACTCTCATTGCCAATTATTTGTGGGCTTATACTGCAATGCTTCACGAAACCGTTCCATGCATGGAACAACAACTTACTTTTATCACCCCGTGGCGAAGAAATTTGCTTGGCACTTGTGCAACGTCGTCGCTCGCGACCTTGGCCTTGCCGATAACGGCGCGGTTTTTGACAACCTCTACGTGATCAAACATACGTCTGATACCTTTCCCGCCGTTATCATCGAATATGCGTTTATCTCGAACTTTCACGAAGAAGCCTTATTGGCTGATCACCACTTTCGGGATAAGATTGCCCAAGCGGTAGCACAGGCCATTATGACCTACCGCTAAGCAGGGGGAGACATGTCACATATCGGGGTGGTCGCGCTGATTGTTTTTCCAGCCTTGGGGTTTATCTTGTATTACACCATTTTATTGGTGTTAGAGGCTCGCCACCGAAAAAAGCATCCTGAGGAGCGCTCATAAAAAAGGGACTTGCTTTTTTAGCAAGTCCCTTGTCTGGTGAATTGTCGCTAGAGTTTACGGGTAGATAAAGCTAGCCCAGGTACTGCCTGTCGCCAAACTTCCTTGTGGGACGTTCACTTGTGGACCTGAGGTGGGGGTTATTAGAACATCGACCCAAATCTGGGCCCCTGTTGTCCAACTTGCGCTGGTTCCTGCAGAAACTGACCAAAACCCGGTCGTTGATGAGTAACTCAACGCAGAACTTGAAGTTGCCAAACCTGTGCTGTTATTGCCAACTGATGCGTATAATGAAGGAGCCGTCGTAAACGCCTGGGTGGGGATATACGATACGGTAAAACTGTTGCTTGTGAAGTTGGTCATGTAGACTGTTCCGTTAGTCCCAGTAGCTTCGATGGCAGCCACGGTCGGCACGGTGATTGAGGTGGTTCCGCTGCTTTGAATGGTCGTCGCTGTTGAGCCGAGCCATATAACGCTACCGGAGGAGTTTTTGCCAAATACATACACCAAGGCTGACCCCGAAGCACTGACCGTAAACGTACCTGCAAAGTTGCTATTCGTCGTGTTACGAGTTAAAGTGGCACTACCCAGACTGGTATACGAAGTATTGTAGACTTCAACAGTGACCGTACTGACATTGCTATCAGAGTACAAACTGCGTGCAGGCGAACTCGAAGAACTGAGACCGGGGCTTGTCGAAACTGACAAGGAATACCCAGAGTTTGAAACCGGGGCAGTTTGTTGCGATGAACTCACGGGGTTGGCGCACGAGGCCAACAAGCCACCGGCAATCAACAGAGCAAAAAAAGATTTTTTCATGGTATTCTCCTTAACTCGCTTGAACACTTACCGTGTAGTTGGTAAGTTCCGTTAGAGTTCCCAAATCCTCAAGGATGGGTGGGGAATAAGAAAGAGGGGATAGTGTCGCCAAGAGCAACCTCCTTAGATTTTTTAAACACAATTAACTATTTGTGAAAAAAATCTTTTGGAGTATTAGACCTTTGGTCGTAAATTGATGATCTTATGATAAATACTTAGACAAGGAGAATAGAGACATGAACAAAACAGCTCTGTTGGTTATGGATGTTCAGCCCGGAATCGTTAGTAGACTCAAGGACACTGAGGCTTATTTGAAACGTGCACAGGAGGTGGTACAGACGGCTCGTCGCCACCAAATCCCGGTGATTTTTGTCGTCGTGGGGTTTCGGGAAGGTTTCCCTGAGGTCAGTCCGCGTAACAAAGCCTTTCAAAACCTTACGGCGGGACTCCCTTCTCATATGGTGAATCCTTTGCCGGCCATAGAACGCGAAAAATCAGATATCTTGGTTGTTAAACGACGGGTAAGTGCCTTTTCGGGCAGTGATCTTGACGTTGTTCTCCGGGGTCAAGGGATCCAGCATTTGGTCCTAGCCGGAATCTCTACCAGTGGCGTTGTGCTATCGACTACCCGCGAAGCGGCCGATAAAGATTTTCAACTCACGATACTTTCAGATCTTTGTGCTGATTTTGACGAAGAAGTTCACCAAGTCCTATTAACAAAGGTCTTTCCTCGCCAAGCTGAGGTAGTAATCAGCCAGGAATGGCTTGATACTTTAGGCTGAGAAGTTACCCCCGCCGCTGTAATGAGCAAAAAATCTGCTAGGCTCAGAAACAAAAAAAACGAGTTTGACGTTAGGGGTAACAGAAGCGGCATTATCGAGGCTTAGTCACGCTCAACCGAGGTGGCTACCCGCCCCTTGATACGATAAACAATAACGACACTGTTGCCTTTGCGAAGCGCACGGACATGGCTAGGAGACCCATCTTTTGCGGTGACGGTGACATAATTGGCCAAGGTAAAAGCCATATCGTTGCCATGAACATCGACCAAAAGGGTGGTTGCGGTATGCCCATCATGCCTAACCGTCGATTTAGCGACAATATGCCCGCTGACCATACCAATCTCGGGGTGAAAATTCGAGGCGAACAAGGCGCCACTGGTTAAACAAGCTACCATTAACAGCACAAAAAGACGTTTCATTTTTTACCTTCCTTAAAAAATGTTATAACACTCTTCGGTAAGTTTGTGAAGATTAACTTCTTAACTATTCTTTAATCTTTAGCCGCAGTAACAAAAGGCACTGGTCATCACCTCTAGGCTGGTCTCCTCGAAACGCTTTTACCGCTGAACGGAGGTTATCCGCCACATGAGGTAGCTCGTCTTTTCGCCCGGCCGTGAGGATTTTTTCGATCCGATCCAAGCCAAATTCTCGTCCTTTGGCATCCTGCTGTTCAGCAAACCCATCCGAAAATAACGCTATGGTATCACCGGGGTGCAGCACCCCTAAACGTGGTTGTGGGTCTAACGTGGGTACAAAGCCCAAAAAGGGATTCTCGCTTGAAAGTTCATGCGCCTTGTCGCCACGCAAAAGCCGAAAGTGCCGATGCCCCATGTCGTAAAGAGTTAACTTTCGGTCTTGTTCCGAGAAGGTGAGAAAGATTCCGGTTAAATATCGTTCTTGCCGAAAGGTTTTCAGCACAAAATCGTTCACCTTTTGAATAAAGGGCTTCATGCCTTGATCAAAATCATACAACGAGAACATGCCTCCAAGTGCCGTTGTTACCAGACTGGCGGCAGCCCCCTTGCCCGAGACATCGCAAAGCAAAACCGCCCAGCGGCCAGGAGCGTATTCTTTATAGGCATAGAAGTCACCGCCCACGCCCTTGGCCATTTTACAAAAGGCGTGAATTTGTAAACCTGGTTTTTCAAAGAAGCTGACCTCGGGGATCATTTCGGTTTGGATCGCGACGGCTAACTTAAGATCTTGGCGATAGACTTTGAACATCGAAATAAGTAGGTCTTTCGACGAAAAAATCCCGGCAAAGGAACCGCTAGAGTTTTTTAACAAGTAATAGGTATTTTTGGCTTGCTCGGCTTCCTGCTCAAGTTTTTCGGCAATCGCGAGCACATGTTTATCCCACGAAAAACTTTTTGTCGCTTCCATCATGCTCAAGACTTTATGCCGTCCTAGAACGTCGTAGGCAAAAGGAAGACTCATTTTGGCTTGAAATTGGCTCACCGTAATAATTCCTAGCCCTTCTCCTTTACGGTTTACCACTCCAACGGCCCAAACATCGCTAAGGTGTTTGAGGTCTTCGACGAGGTCTTTGGCGGTGGCTTCACTGGTTACGTAATAAAATTGGTTTGCCAGACGACCAATACTTCCGACGGGAGCGGTAGGGGGAAGGTACAAGCGCAAGCAACGGCAGGTATCGTCGGCCAAAGAAGCGGGGAGGGGATGATCCATGAAGGGACTCCTAGATTACCTAAACTTTGTAACCCAGTGTGTCCCTCCTTGGTAGAAAATTTGTCAGAATCGTGTCAGATTGCGGTTAAAAGAGCTGTTGCTAAAGCTTATTTTGCTTGCCACAGCCGGGTTAAACGTCCCAAGGCTTCTTCGACCTTTTCACGGTGATTAAACGCACTAATGCGAATATACCCTTCGCCGCAGGTGCCGAACCCCGAGCCGGGTGTCACCACAACTTGGGCCTTTTCAAGGATCTCATCAAAGGCCTTCCAGCTGTCGGTACCGGCTTTTACCCAAACATAGGGCCCGTTTTCGCCGCCGGTGGCTTCTAAGCCGGCTTGAGTTACCGCTT
>JAJXVP010000087.1 GCA_021782055.1 bacterium
AAAAATTGGGGTGTGCGACGACTCAAGAATTGCGTATTTTAGCCAATGAATGGCTTATGCTTAAGTGAAGTTGGGTAAGAGTAAAGTTGGGTAAGATGTCTGAGCTTTATCATTTGGTACGGCCCCCGCGTGAAGCCTCAGAACGCCCTCCGGTTCTGATGTTCCTTCACGGGTACGGTAGTAACGAAGAAGACCTTTTTGGTTTAGCCGAAGAGTTTTCACCACGATTTTTTGTTATCAGCGTGCGGGCTCCCCTAACGCTTGGGCCAGGGAGCTTTGCTTGGTTTCCTGTCGAGTTTACCCCCGATGGTTTACTTGCCGACGAAAAATCAGCTTTTAACAGCCGTGAACTTCTCGAGAGTTTCTTGACCTCGTTGCCCGATCGCTATGGGACAGATCCTAACCGGGTGCTGGCGGCTGGTTTTAGCCAAGGAGCCATCATGGCTGCTTCGGTGGCCTTAGCCGCTCCCGAGAGTTTGAGTGCCGCAGCCTTGATGAGCGGTAGAATTCTTTCTAGCTCGGTTTCGGCGGCGGCTCCTTTGAGCCGTTTGAGCAAAACATCGTATTTAATTGTGCACGGAACAAGGGATCGAGTCCTTCCGATAGGCCACGGACGACAATCCCGTCAGGCGCTCGAAGCCTTGGGGCTCCATCCCGACTACGAAGAGTTCGAGATGGAACACACCATCAGCGACGAGAGTCTAGCTCGCGTGACAGGTTGGTCACGGCGCTGGCTTGAGAACCACCTCTAGCGCGCGAGACGTTGTAAGCACCTCACGAGCAAGGTCTACCACCTGAGCGCGAGTGACTTGCGAATACCTTTCACTCAACCCAGCAAGTTCTTCCAACGGATAGCCTTTTAGGCTGTATTCAGGAAGAATGGCACTCCAAAAAGCATTTCGTTTCAAATACCCTTGAACCCCGCGCACGGCTATGGCCTTGGCTTGAGCAAACGTTGTTTGAGCGAACTTATCCTGAACAACAGAGTTCAAAACTCCCAAGGCCAGAGCGTCAAGGGCTTTTTGTCGGGCCGGAGCACAGGTAAAGGCAACCTCTGCAGTGGCGTGGGGGTAGGGCAGTGGAGACAAAGAAACATCAGCTTGAGCATTATAGGTGCCACCATTTTCATTGCGCAGAACATCGCGGAGCCTGATGTTTAACAGTTCCTTTAGCGTGTTGGCGGCAAAACGGTCGTCGGGACGAAAGGGGCGCGGGTTGATCATTACCAACGTGTTTTCTGCGCGGTTGTCTTGTCCCTGAGCGATTACCGTGGTTTCGGGGCCGGAAACGGGACGTATGCCCCAATCGTGGGGTGGGGTCGCCGGTCCGGGAGGAAGACTGGCCACATACACGCGAATCAGGTGCTGTAATTGGGCTGGGTCAAAATCGCCGACGATAGACAAGACCAACCCGTTGGGATTTTTTAACAGCTGGCCCCACAGCAAGGCGGCCTTATCGGCATTCACCTGGCTCAGGTTTTTCGCTGTCAGGGGCTGTCCTCGGGGATTGTCTTGTGTCAAAAGCCGTTCTAAGGCTCTTTGTGCTAAGGTCCGTGGCAAATGATCGGCGTTTTTGAGGTAGTCGCGCATTTGGGCAAACCAAGCGGCTTCGGCACTAGGGTCCCGGTGAGGTGGCCCTAATTGTTCATGGAGCAGCTGAAACAGGGTTTCTAAATCGGAAGTCGCGGCAGAACCACTCAGGTATACACCACTGGTTCCTACGCTGGCCCGCAGCTGAACCTGCTTTCCGGCTAGAAAGTCAGACAGCTGGCTCGCATCTAAAGGCCCTAAGCCGGTTTGTGAAAACAGTGAGGGGGCTTGTTCGACACTTAACAAATCTTTGGTATCAATAAGGCTCAGTCCACCCAGCCGTTGACCGTTGAGTAAAACTTCGTGGGGAGTAAAGTCGGTTTGCTTGGCATAGACTACAGCCCCATTGGCCAGCTGGTATTCGGTAACGCCCAAGGTGGTTAGGTGACGTTCCTGAACAATCGCTCCAGGAGAAGGCAAGGTGGGCATCAAGGGCAATACCGTGCGGTTTGCCAAGGCTTTAACGCCCTCAGCTTGAACTTGGGCTACGAGCTTAAGAAAGTGCTCACCTTCGGGAACTCGTGTTCCCGGCTTTTCGGGGTTGAGAATCGCCATACGGAACTTGGGGTAAGCCAATAGAGTGGCCGCAAACTGGTTAAGCTCTGGCAAAGTGATGCTCGATAGCGTGCTCAGACCGGCCTCATACTGCTCTTTGTCACTCACCACGGGAAACCCCGTGAGAAAGTTTTGTGCTAAGGCTTGAAAACGATCTTCATCAGTTAAGCCTCCCCGCTGAGCGTAGGCCGTCTCAATTTCGGATTTTAGCTCTTTGACGGCCAAGTGAAAATCTGTCGGGGTAAAACCGTGGAGGCGTGCTCTTTGGAGCTCTCGGACAAAGGCGGTGAGGCCTTCGTCTAATCGGCCGTCGAAGGGCTCGACACTAAAGATTTCTTCCCAAGAATGCCCAAAGCTGAGGTGCCCGTCTACGCCGGCACCTTGAAACGGGGCATTTTCTTGCCGCGAAAGGCTATCCAGTCGGGTGTTTAAAATGCGTGAGACAAGAGCATGAAGGAGTTCAAAGTGCGTCCAGGCCAGGAATTTTTGTGGTGCCGGGGAAGGTACCGCCCAAAGAATGGTTGGTGTGGTCAACTCTTTATCTTGGAAGATTTTCGCCTCGCGATCGGTAAGAACCGGATCAGGCGCATCGGGTCCGGTGCGGTTCTCGGGTTTTCGTAAAGGATCGGTAAACTTTGCCAGCAGTTCTTGGCGAACAGTCTCGGGCTGAAGATCGCCAATGACAAAAATGGCCATGTTTTCGGGGCGGTACCAAGTGTGGCAGAAATCCTCGACGGTTTGCGGGGTCGCTGAGCGGACAATCTTCATACTGCCAATGGGTAGCTTGTCGGCATACGGGGATCCTGCATACATATAAGGAACCAGAAAGTTGGTGATTCGTCCCTGTACGTCATCCATCCGCATACGGGCCTCTTCTTGGACCACTTTCTTTTCATTCTCGAGAACCGAAGGAACGATCACTGGGCCATGAGCCCAATCATCGAGGATTTGCAGGGCTGTTTGAAAGACGGGCGTTTCTTTAGGCCCCTTTGCGGGGTCTTTAGCCGTGTCTTGTGAAGGAATTTCAAGAAAGAATTGTGTGCTGGTGAAACCCGTTTGGGCGTTCAAGTCGGCACCGAACTTCATGCCGTTGGATTCTAGAAAGTGCACGATGGCTTGCGGGGCAAAGTGTTCTGTTCCCTGAAACTCCATGTGTTCCAAAAGGTGGGCAATTCCCCGTTGTGAGGTCTTTTCTTGCACGCTTCCGGCGTGGACAACAAGGCCCAGCTGAATCCGCTGATCGGGTTTGGTGTTTCGTTGGATGTAGTAGGTCATTCCATCGGGTAAAGTTCCGGTCAAGTATTGACCAAAAAGGATACCAGAGGTCAAAAACAAAAATAGGCTGGCCAGGGCCGCCGTGCGTCTGATCATAAGTTTCTCCCGTGTGTCAGCTTTCAGACTAACAACAGAAATGTCAAACCCTGGTTACGGCTTTGCTTGAAATTGTTCTTAACTTGGGACATCCTGAAGTCAGCCTCAGGGAACGCATAAGGAAAAGCAAGAAACGTATAAAGAAAAATTTGGGCCCACCTGGACTTGAACCAGGGACCAACGGATTATGAGTCCGCTGCTCTAACCAACTGAGCTATAGGCCCTCGAGTAAAATAGGTTTTACCGTGTTTTGCCTGAGGAGTCAAGGATTGAAAATTTCTTAAGGAAAATCGGAGGAAAAAAAACAGATGCCAGGAGCCGTCACAGCGGTTGGTCGTTTTGCTCCCACGACCTCGGGCCGAGCCCATCCCGGTACCCTTTTATCGGCGTTGTTGGTTTGGTGGGATATTCGTTCGCGTGGTGGACGAGCACTATTGCGCTGGGAGGATATCGACCCTTCGGCTTTGTCGGTGGCCGTTCAGAAAGCTCTTGCCGAAGACTTGACCTGGTTGGGTTTGGATTGGGACCAAACCATTTGGCAATCACGGTTGGCCAGCCAGCATGAACAAGCTTTAGAGTCCTTAGCAATTCAAGGGCGCCTTTACGAGTGCGATTGTTCGCGAACCACGATTCGGCAAGCCGGTTTACCTTCTGCGGCGGGTGGTTGGGTGTACCCTGGAACCTGTCGGCACCGCACCGTAAGAAATTGGCGGCAATCGCGTAAAAGCCTTCGGTGCAACTTAGAGGGTTTTGAATTCGCGCTTATCGACGAAAGTGGTACCGATTTGTCGCAAAACGTTGCCCATGTGATGGGAGACCCTCTGGTTCGCCGCGCCGATGGCTCAGTTACCTATCAATTAGCTGTGGTAGCCGATGACGCGGCCAGCGGTGTTACCCGCGTGGTTCGTGGGCGCGATTTGGCCACCAGCACAGCGACACAGATGGCGTTGTACCAGCTTTTAAAGGCTCAACCTCCCCAGTGGCGGCACCACTTTTTGTTGCGTGAGCCCCAGGGGGACAAACTCGCCAAACTTCATCAATCGGTGGGCGCCGACCAGTTACAACGCGTTTACCAGGCGACACAGCTCGTAAGAATTCTCAGCCAGGTTGCAGGTTTGACTCCGGGGCCTAGGCCTGAGCCGGGGCGGCCTGTCTGTTTTGCCCCAAAGGCGGTCGAACCCTGTGACTTTCAAACTATGCTCAAAAAATTTGATTGGCGTCTGGTGACAGCCCAGGATCAAACCTTGGTGTGGGACGGCCAACAGCTCAGCTGGGTCTTGTAGAGTTTTAATCCACGGTAAACGGACGATCAACTTGCAAGATTGTCTATGTCTGCTACAATTTGTGGTACGCCAAGGCTTATGGTACACCAAGGCTTAAAGTGGAGGTAGGAATGAGCAAAAGACAGCTATGGTTTCTGATCGTTTTGCTGTTGGGCGTTTCTGGTTTAGTCGCGGCCCCGCTTCGCGTCCAAGTTCAAGACGTGGCTTTGCGGGCCAAGCCTTCCTATTTGGGGAGGATCCTTACCCAACTGCCCTACGGGAGCAGGGTTCAGTTGATTCAAAGTCAAGGGGCGTGGACACGAGTGACAGCGGGAGATATGAGCGGCTGGTTGCCTTCTGGTTCGGTTTCGCAGGCTGAAATTGAGATGAACATCGGTAGTGAGGGTGCGACAACCTCCAGCAATGAAAATGCCTTAGCCGGCAAAGGTTTTACCGAGCAAATCGAGCAAAACTACCAAAAAGAACGTCATGTCGATTATAGCTGGGTCAATCGAATGGAAAAAATCCAACCCCCCGAAACGATTCTCGAGTCGTTTGTAAAGGACGGTCCCCATGGAGCCTTTCAATGAAGCACCAAATTCGAAAAACCCTTTTGGCAACCCTGCTTTTGCCGTTGATTCTTACCCTGTCGTGTACATCGATAAGCCTGGATTCATCGTCGTTGTCCTCTTTAGTAACACATGCGGGACCTTTACTCGCCTCTGCTGCCAAAGTAGCCAATGCCGCCAACAAGGCCAATGAACAGTTTACGCCACGCCAGGAATACTATATCGGTCGGGCCGTGGCAGCGGATATTACCTCGATGTACAAGGTAGAACCGATTGGACCCGCCACCCTCTATTTGAACGCGTTAGTCCAGGTTTTAGCGGCTGCCTCGACCATGCCCGTAACGTACGGTGGTTATCATGTTCTGATTCTTGACACCAATCAAATCAACGCTTTATCGGCACCAGGCGGTTTCATTTTTGTGACCAAGGGACTTCTCGAGTGTACACGCGACGAAACGTCCCTGGCGGCGGTGTTGGCACACGAAATTGGGCATATTGAAAACCGTCATGGGTTAGATGCTATAAAACAAGAACGGCGAAATCAGGTTTTTGTCGTTTTAGGCAAAGAAGTGGTAAAGAATTTGGGTAATAAGCAGCTAGAACAATTAACTGATACCTTTGGTAAGTCCATAACAGACGTTGTCACGACTATGGTCAACGACGGCTACTCGCGAGAACAAGAGAAACAAGCCGACCTCTCTGCCGTGTCCATTTTGCGCAAAGCGGGATATAACCCACGCGGCCTTATTGAGATGCTCAAAATCATGGAAGTTCGCTTAAAACCCGACAGCGGAGGTTTTGCCAAAACACACCCCAGCCCCGCCGACCGCATCGAAACCTTAGCACCAGTCATTGGTACCAAGGCAACCTACGAAGAACCGGCCGCTTGGACCGCTCGCTTTCATAAATATATGGACAGCCTGCTAAAAACGTCATGAGGCTTTTACCGCGTCGATTTCATCGAACCTCCCGTCCGTTTAAAGCGGTGGAAGGGGCAGGCCTAGGATTGCTTGCGGCTCTTGTAGCGATTCTTGTTTTAGCTGGTGGTGTTCTCGGAACCTTAGAAAGTTCCACTTGGGATTGGCGGGTAGCACTGTTTGCTCGGCCCTCTGCCAAAACAGCATCGATCAAATATGTGGAATTGGATCAAGCCAGTCTGGATTGGGGCAAAACCAATAATGCCTGGTCATGGCCCTGGCCTCGTGAGGTTTATGCCTATTTGTTAAAATATTTGGATAGAACCTCGACTAAAGCGGTAGTCTTTGACGTGATTTTTTCGGAACCTTCGGTGTATTCCCAGGATGATGATCAAAGCCTTGTCGATGCCGTGAAATCTACGCCCCGGTTTGTCGGGGCCTTTCAAACGGGGAACGTTCAAAGTGGTTTTCAAGCCCATACCTGGCCGAAGGCCTTGCCTCCGCCTCCATGGAATCTGAAGGGACCTCCTTTGCCGGCAGATTTGCACGAAAGTCTTGCCTCCTTTCCCATCCCTAGCCTTGGTGCCGTTGTGTCCGCACTCGGCGATACCAAAGGTCTGCCGGACGACGACAGTATCTACCGTCGCGTTGGCTTATTCTGGAGTTTTGACGGCCATGCTGTGCCCTCGTTGGCTATGGCGGCTTATTTGGTAGCGCATCCCGGGACTACTTTACGTTTTCAGCCGGGAACTTTAACGCTAAGGAACCCCGGCGGGGCTACGGAGCGAATCCCGCTCGACAGTCAGGGGCGAGCTTTGCTCACCTACCGGGGAACTTGGCTCCAGCGAGCCTCCGAGCGCTTTCCCTTATGGAAACTGATTCGTTCGGAACTGCAAATAGAAGCAGGTCAAAAACCCGAAGTCGACCCCGCAGTCTTTAAGAATTCGTATGTCTTTTTGGGGTTTACCGCTTTGGGCCTTTATGATTTGAAACCCTCCCCCCTCGAGAATCAAACCCCCGGGGTGTATATTCATGGTACAGCCTTAGATAACCTCTTGACTGGCGATTTTAAAGCTCCTGCTTCGTTCGTGGTGACCATGGCCTACCTGCTTGCTTTAGGTTTGTTAGCAGGTGTGGGCATCCGTCTTTGTCGCAATGCCTTTCAGACACTATTCACCTACGCTGTTCTGCTACTTTTACCCGTGGTGGCCGCTTTTGCCCTCTACCTCGCCGGGGTGTGGCTGGTGTTAGTTGTCCCCTTTGGGGAGGTCCTTTTTGTACTGCTTGCGGGAACAGCCTTCAATTATGCCGGGGAAGGGCGTCAGAAACGCTTCATTAAGGATGCCTTTGCGCAGTACTTAAGTCCTGTGGTTATTGACCGGTTGATCCAAAACCCGGAGTTGTTGCACTTGGGTGGAGAAAAGCGTACGCTTTCAATTCTTTTCTCGGATGTGCAGGGCTTTACCAGTATTTCGGAAAAGCTGACACCTGAAGAGTTAACAGCGTTGCTCAACCGCTACTTGTCAGCGGTAACCTCCGTGATCTATGAAATGGGGGGCACTATCGACAAGTACGAGGGCGACGCCGTAATAGCGTTCTGGAACGCACCCTTAGATTTAAAAGATCATGCTCGCCGGGCTATTCTGGCGTCGTTAGAATATCAGCGCCGTTTGGAATTTTTGCAGGCAGAGCTAATAGCAATGTCCGGAGGGCAACCGATTAAAGCCCGGATTGGCTTGAACACGGGCCCTGTTGTTATTGGCAACATGGGGTCACAGCAAAGGTTCAACTATACCTTTTTTGGCGATGCGGGAAACTTAGCTTCGCGCTTGGAAGGCTTGAACAAACAGTTCGGAACCTATTTGATGGTGTCCGAATACACAAAAAAGGCTGCAGGTGCCGTGCCTGGGGTGGTTTTTCGTGAGCTTTCACGAGTGGCTGTCGTGGGAAAATCCGAACCAGTTATCGTTTATGAACCCTTGTGGGAGAGCGAGGCGAGCTCAAAAGCCGCAACTTTGGCATGCTTTGACAAGGGGCGAGAAAAGTTTTACGAAGGGCAGTGGGATGAAGCTTTGGCTTTGATGGAAAGTATTGCGGAGCTTGATCCCCCTGCGGCGAAATATGTCGAAAGACTGCAACAGCTGAAGGCTTCGCCACCCCCTTCTTGGAAAGGCGTGTGGCTTGCTACCGAAAAGTGATCGTACTGATCAGTGATCGTACTGAAAAAGGGGAGGACGGTTTATGCCGGCGTTAGATTCTTTAGCCCAGCGAAAGCGGGGTGCAGGGGAAGTGAGCCTTGTCTTGGGCTTGGCTTTCCTTCTTTCGTTTTATGTGCAATTTATTCTTTTAAACCGCGTGAAAGGGGTTGTTCTTGAACACCTGACCAACTTTGCCGCCAAGGGCCTGCAAAAAGCCGGGTTGATTGGCGTTGTCCTGCATTCCTTTAAGGCCTCCGATTGGGCAGTTTTAGGCGGCTTGGTCGCTTTACTGGTCTTTTTAATTGTCAGACAATGGCAAAAACGCACCTTTAGCCATTTTTTGGCCTTCGTCCTTGAAGACGAAAGACGAGTTGCCGTTTTTCTTATCTTTTTGGTTTTTTTGTTTTTTAAACCGCTGTTAGCCCCTGGTGAGCCCTATTTTCAAGATGCACCGTCACATACCTCACGAGCTTGGTTTACCTATTTAAACTTTAAGCAAGGGTATTTTTGGCCGCTGTGGACCAACTATTACCACAACGGTTTTGCGATGTTCTCGCACTACGGTTTTCTTCTTTATGTTCTGATTGCGGCTTTAAACTTGCTTGTGGGAAATATCTTTCTTTCGACAAAACTTGTGATGTTTGCTTTTTGCTTAGGCAACGCGTTTTTGTTTTACGCTTGGGGTAAACGTCTCTTTGGGGATCGTAAGACAGGCTTGTTGTTGGCGCTTCTGATTACGGGCGGCAACATTTTGCTTTACGAGATTCTTTGGGTTGGTGGGCTTTTCATGCCGCTGGTGCTGTTTGGCTTTGGCTGGGTACTGCTGGCGTTCGAAAAACTTTTGGCGGGGGACTGGAAAACCTACCAGGCGGTTTTTGCAGCTTCGTTAGGGGCCAATGTTATGCTGGCTACCCACCTCGGGTACTCATCTCAATTGTTATTCTTTTTCTTTTTTTATGTTTTGGGCAGGTTGCTGTTTCACAGGCCGGATGCGTGGGGGCTAACCCTGCGTTTTGCCTTGGGTTGCGTGGTGGCTGGGGGAGCTCTCTCTGCTTTTGTGTTTCTGCCGACTTTTCTGGATATGAAGGACGTCAACTTCTATAAGCAGTTTCCTTTTGATGACCCCAATACCTACCAGTTTTGGAAGGTCCCCTTCTTAAAGTTCTTAGTTCCCCGCTTTTATATGTCTGACAACAATTTTGATTACTTAGGTTGGGGGTTGGTGGGGTCTGCAGTCGTCTATTTCTTGCTGGGCTTGCGCAAGCCAGACTCGTGGTGGTGGTTTGGGCTTTTGCTTATTGCCGTTTCGGTGTTGGTTGCCAACTACGACCGCAATGCAATCTTGTTGTATTTAGCGCTGTCGATTTTTGTCACAGCCAGCTTTGCACGACGCTGGACTGCCCGAGACGGAGGTCTGGGACGTTTTACCCTTTTGTTTATGATTTTTTTGGCTGACGGGATGATTTTTGGCAACTACAACACCTACAACCAAAATAATGGCTTTGAACAGGCTTTTTACTCACGGTTAACTTCGACACCTGATGGGAGCCGGTACGGCG
>JAJXVP010000088.1 GCA_021782055.1 bacterium
TCAACATGAGGTAATGTCGAACATGACCTGAAGTCCTTGCCGGTTCTAACGGACGAAAGGAGCTTCATTTCTTCAGGGAGGGGGAAATGAACGATTTTTTTAAACGCTTTCTTGAGCAGATCAAGACGCTTTGGGGAAAGTGGTCTTGGAATCAAAGGCTCATTCTGATTGGCGTCTCGGCCCTTGTTGTGGTTGGCGTCATCGTCATGACCGTCGTTTCGGCTCAGCCGTCACGGGTCGCACTCATCGGAGTACCTATTAAGGATCCGAACGCATTTTCTGCCATTACAGCGAAACTTGACGAACAGAATATTCAGTACACCACTACCCCCGATGGAAAAATCTATGTTGCGGACAACAAAACAGCGCGAAGGGCGCGGGCTATGTTGTTCCAGTACGACTTGATTCCCCATGGGATTGATCCATGGTCAGTGTTTGATACACAGAGCTGGACGACAACAGACTTTGAACGGGATATCAATAAGCAAAGGGCTCTTACGAAAGCTTTGGAAGAGCACATTGATTCAATTGATGGTATTGAAAGCTGTAGCATTCAGTTAGCTATTCCCAAGGACAGCCTGTTCAAAGAAGATCAGAAGCCGGTCACGGCCAGTGTCCGTATTACCCCGGCCCCTGGGAGCGATATTACGACGAATCGTCGCAAAATTGAGGGCATCGTCAAGTTGATCACCTTCGCGGTCGAGGGACTAAAACCAGACAATGTGGTAATTACGGACGACACGGGAGTTCAGCTCAATGACTTTGCCAATTCGGCCGGTATCGATCGACTTGAGTTAGGAAAGCGCGAGATGGAATTCAAACACCGGATGGAGATCCAATACACGAATACCATTTTGTCCGCTCTACAGTCGATTTACACTCCGGACCGTGTTCGGATCGTAAAATTGGATTTAACGCTAAACACGGACAAAGAAACTTCGGACGTTGAAACACACACACCCATCATCATGCAACCGGCAAATCCGGATCTGCACGAGCCAGCACAAGTTGTCCCCTCGATTACCCTTTCAGAATCGAACCGCAACGTGGACTTTCAAGGTACAGGTTTTAACCCCGAAGGACCTCCGGGACAAGAAGGACAAACGCCACCAGCATATAAAGACTTGTCAAATTTAGTGGGTAAGTATACCGATAAATCTACTATTCAAAACAATGTCGTCAATACCGAAAAAGACAAGATTGAAAAGTCTCCTGTCTCGATTTCGAAAGTATCGATTGGTGTGGCCATTGATGGTACGTGGCATAAGGTATACAACCCCAAAACGGGGCAACTGGAAACGGAACCCAATGGCTCCATTAAACGGGTGTATACGCCGGTATCGGCTTCAGATTTGCGAAAAGCCCAGGCATTGCTTCAGGCCGCAGTTGGCTACAATGCAGCCCGGGGAGATTTAGTCACCGTCGAAACCTTGCCGTTTGATCGAACAAAGCAATTTGAAAAAGAAGACGCCGATTACCGGGCCCAGCAGAACCTTCAGCGAACCCTTATGGTCGTTATCATTGGTTTGGTCGTCCTCTTAGTGGCCTTTGTCGTCTTCAGGCTAATCAGCCGCGAAATGGAACGACGTCGCCGGTTGCGTGAGGAGGAACTTTCTCGCCAGCATCAAGCGATGCGCGAAGCAGCCTTGCGCAGTGCTGAAGAAGAGGGCGTGGACGTTGAAATGTCTGTGGCCGAACGGGCCCGTTTGGAATTGCAGGAAACTGCGATCAACATGGCCAGAGAGCATCCCGCCGATGTGGCGCAATTGATTCGTACTTGGCTGGCTGAGGAGTAAGTCGACATGGCAAAAGTAAAGCAATCGGGAGGAGAGGAGCGCTCGAAGCCGAAAAAAGGATCAGGTGGTAAGCTCGATCTGACGGGACGCCAAAAGGCCGCTATCTTTCTGGTCACGTTGGGTAGTGAAATCTCGGCCGAGATTTTCAAGCACCTCCGCGAGGATGAAATTGAAACACTCACCTTCGAGATTGCTCGTCTCGACGCTGTCGACTCCGAGCAGAGGGATCAAGTTCTTATTGAGTTCCGCGACTTGATGATGGCCCAAGAGTTCATCACTACGGGGGGTATCGATTATGCCCGTGAACTTTTGGAAAAATCCTTGGGTAGTCAAAAGGCAGTTGATATCATTAACCGCCTCACTTCAAGTCTTCAGACAAGGCCTTTTGACTTTATCCGAAGAACGGACCCAGCCCACTTGTTAAACTTTATCCAGCAAGAGCACCCTCAAACAATTGCGTTGATTCTTGCTTACTTGGAACCCCAGAAGGCCTCGGTCATTCTAGGGCAGCTCCCCGCCGAGATTCAGTCGGATGTCGCCAGGCGTATAGCGACGATGGATCGTACCAGCCCTGATGTCCTTCGTGAAGTTGAACGGGTGCTCGAGAAAAAAATCTCTACTGTTTCGAGTGAGGACTACACGGCCGCAGGCGGGGTCGACAGCATTGTTGAGATTTTGAACATGGTAGACCGTTCTACTGAACGACAGATTATAGAAACGCTAGAAGAAGATGATCCGGAACTTGCCGAAGAAATTAAGAAACGCATGTTTGTCTTCGAAGACATCGTTATGCTTGACGATAAAGCGATTCAGAAAGTTCTTAGGGAAGTGGATACCCAAGAGTTGGCAAAAGCTCTTAAAGCTGTGGACAGTGAAGTCCAAGATAAAATCTTTCGGAATATGTCAAAACGAGCGGCCAGCTTGTTAAAAGAAGACATGGAATTTATGGGCCCAACTCGCCGTAAAGACGTCGAAGAAGCGCAACAGAAAATTGTCGCCATCATCAGGCGTTTGGAAGAGTCCGGCGATGTGGTGATTGCACGGAGCGGAGAAGAAGATGTCTTGGTTTAACCTGACTAGGCGAGGGGGTTGCCGTGGCTAAAAATGTCTTTCGGCCGTATGAATTTACGAACAAATTGACAGATACTGTGGCAATTAAACCTCCCGCTCAGTTTCAGCCGGTTGAAGCCGAAACGGCGGTGAAAGAAGAAGAGTATACCGGACCAACCGCCGACGATCTGCGCCGCGAAGCTGAGACTTTCCGCGAGCAGTGGGAGTCAGAACGACTTGCCCTGATTCAAGAAGCTGAGGAAACAAAAGCACGCATGCTTGAAGAGGCAGAGGCAACGGCTTTTGATATTGTCAAAAAAGAGAAAGAACAGGCAACCCAAATTCGGATTGAAGCGGAAAAAGATGCTCAAAAAATCTTAGCCCAAGGAGAGGCCTCTGCCAAACAACGTGAAGCTGAAGCCCAACAAAAAGTAAAGTCGCTCGAGGAGGCGGCTAGAAAGTCTGGCTTTGAACAGGGTTACGAAGAAGGCTATGCCACAGGCAAGGAAGAAGTTGAGCGCCTTGTCGAGCGGATACATGTCATCATGGACAAGATCATTGCAAAACGGCAAGAAATTATAGAAAATTCAGAGACTCAAGTCGTCCAGCTGGTGCTTATGGTCGCAAAAAAAGTCGTAAAAGTCATTAGTGAGAATCAAAGAAACGTCGTAATCAACAATGTGCTTCAAGGTTTACGGAAGCTAAAAACACGCGGTGATGTTGTGGTTAGGGTCAATCTCGAAGACTTGAAGGTTACCTCTGATCATGTCAAAGAGTTTTTAAAACTCGTCGAGAACGTTAAATCGATTACCGTCATGGAAGATTCTACGGTAGATTTGGGCGGGTGTGTGATTGAAACTGACTTTGGTGAAATTGATGCGCGAATTTCTAGCCAGTTCAACGAAATTGAAGAGAAAATCCTTGAGATGGTTCCCATAAAAACCAAACTTACCGAAGCCTCGTCTTCAGCTTCTGAGGATTTGTGAGTATGGCGCTGTTTGACAAGTATACCGCTGTCGTAGAAGCCACCGAACCCATGAAATGTCTGGGGCGGGTCACTAAAGTACAAGGCCTGCTGATTGAAGCTTTGGGACCCCAAGCGGTTCTCGGTGAGCTTTGTCGAATTGACATACCGTCGACACAATCCCAAGTCTGGGCTGAAGTTGTAGGCGTCAGTGGCAATACCGTGCAATTAATGCCGTACGAAGAATGTGATGGGCTAGAAGTTGGTTGCCGAGTGAAAGCTTTAGGCGAATTTCTTAAAGTACCGGTTTCAGATCGTTTATTGGGCCGTGTCTTAGATGGTATGGGTCGACCAATTGATCAGGGTTCTGATGTGGGCTCTCCTTTGTTTTATCCCGCGGTAAAAACACCGCCGAATGCCTTAGAGCGAGAAAGGATCACCGAACGTATTGCCACAGGGGTACGCTCCGTTGATGCCTTGATTCCTTTGGGCAAAGGCCAGCGAATGGGTATCTTTGCCGGTTCTGGAGTCGGAAAATCAACTTTGTTAGGAATGATCGCCCGCAATACCAGTGCGGATGTCAATGTGGTTGCCCTCATTGGTGAACGAGGTCGTGAGGTTAGGGAGTTTATTGAAAATGAGCTGGGAGAGGAAGGCCTTAAACGCTCAGTTTTGGTCGTTTCAACCTCAAATACCCCCGCCTTAGCCCGTTTACGGGGTGCTTATGTGGCTACGGCGATTGCCGAATACTTTCGTGACCAAGGTAAAGACGTCATGTTGTTGTTCGATTCGGTAACCCGTTTTGCGTATGCACAGCGTGAAGTGGGCTTGGCGATTGGCGAACCTCCTGCCCGTCAAGGCTACCCTCCAAGCGTGTTTTCACTCTTGCCAAAACTTTTGGAACGGGCAGGCACGAGTGCTAAAGGAACCATCACGGGGTTATATACAATTTTGGTTGACGGTGATGATATGGACGACCCCATTGCTGACACGGTCCGAGGAATCCTTGACGGACACGTGGTCTTGTCGCGCCGTTTGGCGGACCAAGCTCACTATCCCGCGGTGGATGTCCTTCGATCGGTCAGTCGTTTGGCAACCAAAATCACCTCACCACAGGCACGCGAAGCGTTTAGCATCATTCGGAGGTACATGGCGGTTTATGCGGAAGCAGAAGACCTTATCAATGCAGGAGCCTACGTACCTGGTTCGAATCCTGAGGTTGACATCGCTATACAAAAGCACCGAGAAATTCGTGGTTTTTTAATTCAAAAGGTTGAAGAAAAAGCTCCTTATCTCGAGACCCTTGAGAAAGCCGCCGCAATCGCGGGCATACGTTTGTCGGTCGAAACCTAAACGCTGGAGGCCAAAGGATGAGATTCCATTTTCGGCTGGAAAAAGTTCTCGAACTGAGACGGTGGGAAGAAAAGCAAGCCGAGCTAGCCTTAGCTGCCATCACCGGTGAATGTCTCAACCTTCAACGTCAAATTACCTCGGTTAAGGAAGAACGCTTGAGCGCGCTTTCACGCCGGCGACCACAAGATTCCGTAACAGTTCTTTTATCGCTGGAGGCTTACGCGCAGCGTCTGAGTAAGCTAGCCGAGACTGTCCAAGGGAAGCTAGATCAAAAGCTGACCGAACGGGAGGGGGCGCAAAAGAAATTTCTCGAAGCCCAAACTAAACGAAAAGTTTTGGATAAAGTCGAAGAAAAACGTCGGCTAGAGTTTAAAAAAGCGGAGTTTCAGCGTGAGGCAAAACGTCAAGATGACTTGAATACCGCCGCATTTGTCCGCAAAATGAAAGCCCGGGAGGGATCGGGTGGCTAGGTCCAGACGTCGTGCTCATGTCGCGGGAAGAATCCTGGGACTTTTGTTGTTAATCATTGGGCTGAGTTTTATTGGCCTTCTTTGGTTTGATATTCTGGGAATTGTTGATGCCCGTGCGCTTTTATACCCCGTACTCAAAACGGTGGGGATTACTCCGTCTGCCCAGCGGATTAACCCCGATGATCCCTTACTTTTAGATCGAGAGCGCCTCATAAAGTCCGAAAAAGAAGTGCTTCTGGATCGCGAGGACCTTCAAATTCAAGCCAAAAACTTGGCTAAGAAAGAAGAAGAACTTCAACAAAAGCTGAGCGCGTTGGAAGATCGTATTAAACAAGAGAAGGATCGCGAGAATTCTTTTAATGCGATGAAAAAAATGGCCGAGGATAGAAAGGCAAACCTTGAGCAGAGTGCTCTGTATTTGAACAGCATGCCGCCGTCCAAAGCAGTGCCAATTCTACTCCAGATGGATGATCAAAGTATCATTGATCTGTTCCGTGTTGTGGACGCCCAGGCCCAGGCCCAGGGTAAGTCATCGATTGTTCCCGCATGGTTGGCGCAAATGCCGCCCGATCGTGCAGCAGCGATTCAACGGAAAATGGTGCTGAAACCAGGAAACTAGCTTCGAAGGGTGAACCTTCGGAGTTAGATCCGGAGGAGCCTATGAACAGTTTTCCCGTCGCGGTTCCTGAAGCCGCTCCACCACCGGCTGTGAAGTCGCATCGGCCGGGGTCCTTGACGCACCAAAAGGTAGCTCGGTCAGAGCACGCGGATAAAACCCAGCCGACAAAAGACACACAAAAAAAACCTTCAGGAAGCCAAAAGCCAAAAAGTTTTCAAAAACTTCTGGAAGCACATCGGACGAGTAAAGCTGTACCGGCCAAACCAACGGCAAAACCAGAAGTTCATGCCAAACCCCTTTTAGCGCAATCTGAGGCCAAGAAAGGCTCGACGAAAGCAGAAAAGCTCGAAACCGAAACCGCAGAGACCAAGGGCACCGTCAAAAAGCTTCCTCTGGTTGCCGCAAAAAAGAAGATTCAGACGGCAAAGGCTGGGCTTAAAAAGCTAACACCGCCTCCACATGCCAACAAAAAATCCACAAAAAAAGATGAAACCAACCCAAATGGCGTCGCCCCTGCGGTTCTACCCCAAGTGTTGCCTGTGCCACCTCTTGCTCACCACGCCTTAAAAACAGAGGTTGCTAAACCCAACGGAAAAGACGGAAAAGCTACCGAAAAACCGGCTGTTGCGGTCACGTTAAACCCGCCTGGGCCCGCGAAAGGCGAAGTGAAACCGCATGGCCCCAAACTTAGCTTATTGGATCTAAGACACCCCAATGCCAAGGTACCGGTTAAACCGACGACGGAGTTGGCGTCTGCAGTCACCTCGGTTGAAAGTAAGGATGCTCCCAAGTCTGCTGACAATAAAAATAGCAATTCGTTTCAAGCGGTTTTTCAAAGTGTAAGTGGTAATGCCGGTCAGAATTTTACTGTACAAGGAAATTCTACTCCAGTACCTACGCAAGACCTTTCTGCCCTTCATCGATTTTTAAATACCGATGGTCCAGGCAAAATTGCCGAGCAAGCGAGGTTTATCCTCAAGGATAATGATCGGGGCGAAATTCGCCTGACTTTGTACCCAGAAAGTCTAGGAAAAGTCAAAATTGCCCTGAATCTGAATGGTCACCATTTAGACGGACGGATATTTGTCGAAAATCAAAATGTCAAGGATGTGTTCCAACAGAACCTGAATTCCTTAACCCAAAGTTTACGGGATTCGGGGTGGAATGAGCTGAGCCTGAATGTCACGGTTGGTGGGCAAGATCAACCCAAAGAAGGCTCAGATCGCCATAGCTCTGAAGGCGCTTCGGCAGGCTATGGTCATCATGTAAAGGGCGATTTGGTACAAGCTTCCGGGGGAAGCGTAAAGATTAGCGGCTGGAGTGACCGTTTGGTCAACCTCCAAGCATAGAGGGTAAAATGGACGCAATTAATAGTCAGATGAGCCCCGGCTTTATGCTGGCGCAAAATCGTCAAATGTCACAGCTGGAACAGTCAAAGGTGTCCCAGCAAGTAAACAGCTACAACAAGTCAATCAACGACGGCAGAATTCCGCACCAAAGCCTCGGAAAGAATGATTTTTTGAAGTTGCTGATTTCACAGTTGACACACCAAGATCCGACAAAGCCGCTCAAGGATACTGCCTTCATTGCCCAAATGGCGCAATTTTCATCCTTGGAACAGATGACAAACATGGCCGAGAACTTTAAGAAAATGACAAATGTCGTTTCGGCGAGCCAAGCCGTTTCAACCCTGGGGAAAGGCGTCGAAATCGTCTCGGCAGGTCAAAGCGTACGGGGAACGGTTGAAGAAGTCACCCCCGGCCAGTTCCCACAAGTCAAGGTGGGCGACAAGTTCTACGATTTCAGCGAAGTACAGAAAATCTTCCCGGCGGAGGCCAACTAATATGATGCGATCTTTGTACTCCGGTGTTTCCGGTCTCGAGAATCACCAAACCAGGATGGATGTTATTGGCAACAATATTGCCAACGTCAACACCACCGGTTTTAAAAAAGGACGAGTGACTTTTCAGGATATGATTAGTCAAACCGTTGAAGGGGCTTCACGACCGAATGATGCCGTGGGCGGTGTCAACCCTCAACAAGTCGGCTTGGGCATGACGGTTGCCGCGATCGACACCGTAATGACCCAAGGCTCGTTACAGACTACGGGCGTAAATACCGATCTCGCTCTTGAGGGAAATGGTTTTTTTGTTCTCAAAGACGGGGATAAAACGTACTATACCCGGGCGGGTTCGTTTGGGATAGATTCCAACGGTACCTTGGTTAATCCTGCCAACGGCTTAAGGGTCCAGGGTTGGATGGCTCAAGAAATCAACGGTCAGCCGGTGGTACGCACCGCGCAAGATCCCACCGATCTTACGATACCTGTGGGTGCCAAAGACCCAGCCCATGCCACTCAGAATGTTTATTTGGCGTGTAACTTAGACAAGCGAACCCCGGTTTTGGGAGCTAATGCCACGCCTATTCAAAAAGCTAAAGACATTTGGGAAATCGACAAAACGATTTATGACAGTTTTGGCAATACCCATCGCCTTGTGATTGATCTTCAGCGTGATCCTAACGCGCCGAATGTTCCCAATCAATGGTTGGCCACCGTTCAAATAGACCCGCAGAACACTCAGTTTAATCCCAATTTGGCCTTGGGTTTCACTCAGCCTCCACAGGGAAACACCTTTGTTGTGAATTTTTCAAACCTAGGGGCGTTGGCTTCTATCCGTGATGCTCAGGGTAACGTTCGCAACACTGGCAATTTACAAATTCCTGTTACCTTTACTGTAAATGGTGCCAACCCCGGTGCGAATCAAACGCAAACCTTTAACCTGAATTTGGGTAGTGTGGGCAGTTATACCAATTCTGTCACCCAGTTTGCCGACCAGTTTTCGACGAAAAGTTATAAACAGGATGGCTACGGCATGGGATACCTGGAAAACTTCCAAATCGATGCCTCAGGACAGATCAATGGGATTTACTCGAATGGGACAAATCGCCTGATCGGACAGATTGCTTTGGCGACTTTCATTAATCCGGGCGGACTTGAGAAAGAAGGTTCAACCATGTTTGCCGTCTCGAATAACTCTGGGGACGCCAACGTGGGCCCTTCTGGAATCGCTGGTAAAGGAAAGATTATCGCTGGGGCCCTTGAGATGTCAAACGTCGATTTAGCTGACGCTTTTACAGATATGATCGTGACCGAACGCGGTTTCCAAGCAAACTCGCGGACGATTACCACGTCCGACCAGATGCTTCAGGAGTTACTGACGCTCAAACGGTAATCCTTAAGTCGCTTGAGCCGTAAAGGGGGGTCAAGGTGATACCATTAACGAAGCTGGATGGACAAGTTCTTTGGGTCAATCCGCATCAACTTGAGACCTTAGAAGAACGGCCTGGAACCACCTCGTTGCACTTTTTGTCGGGGAAGCTTGTGGTGGTTCAGGAGTCAGCCCTAGTGGTTCAAGAGAAGATTCTTGCTTACCGTCGGGCTCTAGGTATCTTTAAAAACGAAGAATAATTCCGATAATAGAGAGAGGGGCCGCTTATGGCCCCTCTTTTACATTGCGTATTCATAAAATTTCTGGTAAATTTGGCCGGAAAGCGGGAGAATTTCATGGCGAAAGAAGAACAAGACTCTCTTGACGCTGGGGCACCGGACTCCGGAGACGACGGTGGGCGAGCAAAAGGCGGACCTCTTCCGGAATTTGTTATCCTTCTTT
>JAJXVP010000089.1:0-2389 GCA_021782055.1 bacterium
TCATAAAATACCTAGGCTTGCGCCTAGGCTCTTTATCTGAAGCTAATCCAGACCCCCTCGCCTTACTCTCTCCCTTCCCCTAAGTATTTCCATTTCATAGAACAAAAAACGTGAGAAATAGTTTAGCACCACTTCCCCCATCTTGTCAACCGCTTTCTTGACGTTTCGCCAAGTTTTAACAGTTCACCTCTTCACAACCACCAGTTTCTCACTCGCGTTCGTTAGCGGCGAAAATGAACGTAGCAAATTTTCCCCCTCGTGGTCAACAGCTTCGAAGAAGAATTTTTCAAACTTTTCAAAAGGGGCTTTGCCTACGTTATACAGAGGCTCGGCACTACGTAGTGTCGAGGCTCGGGTTAACGTAGCAAAAGGTCGCTGGTCTACCTAGACTTTTGCCTGAGGCCTACCTAAACAAATTCTTTGAACACATTTTTGAACAGCTATTCCCTCTTCGTCACTTCCCAGCAGTTTCAGGCCCTAGGGAGCAACTCTGCTAAACTCCTTTTCTTTGCAATTTCCAGACGAAAAAGAAGCCTTTGGCGTAACACCTAGCCGTGCTTTAGTAGCTTTTTTCCAGAGGGAAACTAAACTTACATAGACTTCATTGTTTGATTTTTGAATTATCACTTTTGTCGATTCCGGAATATTATCCGACCCTAAAATTGCCCCGAGAACAGTATGGTATTAAACAGGAATTTCATTTCAAATCCAAAAAATCCTCTTCTGTCATTTTAAATTCTCAAGTGAACCGAATAGTAGCTTTTCCATCACGAACCCCGATTTTATGCTCAACCTTCTGTTCAGTTTCAGAAAACGGCACAACCATCGCTAGAGGGTGCTTTTCTTTCCATAAATTCGTAAATCCTTCGCCAGTAACTCCAAAGGGATACTAGACGAAATAAACCTAATAGTCTTATATTTTTGCTTTAGGAGGAACTGCATGCCACGTCCTGTAGGTTCAAAAAATAAGCCCAAGACTTTTGAGGCTAGTTCATCAAATTCCACTGATAGTAATGGAAAAAGCGTTCGCCTTCGCGCTCGCGTCAATGTTCTTGATGTCATCAACCAAGCCCGCCAAGCTGAGGGTTTAGGCAAAGTCAAAACAAAGGAACCTAAAGTAAAAGTTGGTCTTAAGCTCAACGATGACCAAAAAAGAAAGATCGCTTTAAGCGTTTCATCAAAGTTATATCCCGGTCTTTACAGCAATGATTTCGTTTTAACTAAAGAAATGAAAGAAAAGCTAGTTAAAGCTGTCAATGCCGAAATTGATAAGATTGAATCGGGTGATAAGCCCCTTCCCGAAAACTTTTAACTTTTTCTTTTACACTTATTCGGTCTGAAAAAGTCTGGCGAGAACCTCTAATAATTCTCGCCAGGTAAAAGGCTTGGTTAACCGTGCGTCAAAAACTTGGACCTCGCTCATCGGGTCTTCGGAATAGCCGCTCATTCCTAGGATTTTTGCGTTGCAACCTCGCTCACGCAACTGTCGCGCCGTCTCGTAGCCGCCTAAGCCTCCAGGAACGGTTAAGTCAAAAATGCCTAAAGCTACCGTTTTTCCAGCATTAGTCAAGTCATCGTAAAGGTTAAGAACCGCTTCACCCTTAGACGCAGTGCGCACATCCATACCAATTGACGTTAGCAATTCGTGCAGCGATTCTTGAAAACTTTCTTGGTCATCCATCACTACGGCCAAGCCCTCTAAATGCAAAACCGATAAAGCCTCACGAGGAAGATCTTCGGCAAGGGCTTGGGGCTCTGCAGGTAAAAGCACTACCATGGTTGTACCGTTACCTGGCGTTGAATGAACTTCAATTTTGCCCCCGTGACGCTGAATAATCGAATAGGAGGTTGCAAGACCTAACCCAGAACCGTTGCGTTTTGTGGTAAAAAAGGGCTCAAAAATCCGGTCTATCACGGAAGGAGGAATTCCCACGCCCTGGTCGGTGATACTGATTCCCAGCGACGCAGGCGGAATATTATAGGCTTTTACCAAGATAGTTCCGCCGGCATACGAGGCTTGCCGGGCATTGAGCACAAGGTTATTGATTACTTGGCTCAGCAGGGCTTCATCCCCTAAGCACAACCACAACTCTGGGTCTACCGTGACCGAAAAGGCTAAGTCGGAGCCGGCCAAGGCAAACTCGGTCCATTCAGGTAATAGGCGGCCAAAATGCAAAGGTTTACGCACCAGGTGGGCGCCTTTTGAAAAGGTTAAAAGCTGACTGGTGAGTGCTCGAGCCCGGGCCATGACCTCGCGTGCTTTCAGAAGCTTTTCGCGGGCTGAGCTGTAGTTTTCTTTGGTCAAATCAAATTGTGCTACTTCTAAATAGCCAAAAATTCCGCCCAATAAATTATTAAAATCATGAGCAATGCCCCCTGCTAACACCCC
>JAJXVP010000089.1:2489-9923 GCA_021782055.1 bacterium
TCAGAAGCTTTTCGCGGGCTGAGCTGTAGTTTTCTTTGGTCAAATCAAATTGTGCTACTTCTAAATAGCCAAAAATTCCGCCCAATAAATTATTAAAATCATGAGCAATGCCCCCTGCTAACACCCCTATACTTTCAAGCTTTTGGGCTTGACGCAATTGTTCGGCCAGTTGGCGTTCTTCGGTAATGTCTTGTGAAACAGCTTGAATGCTTTCAAGATTTCCCTCGCGGTCAAAAAACGGCACAAAGGAACATTGCCACGTTCTTTCTTCGCCCTGGATTTTAAACTCACCCTCATAACTTTCTTCGGTTCCAGCCTGCGCGACAAGCGAGAGCCACAGGCTAAAAGCTTTGCCAAAATCCCCTGGCAGAAGCTTTTCGGGGCGTTGCCCCAAAGGGTGTTCTGTCTGTGGTTGAGTCAGCTTGGCGAACAGTCTGTTTTGCAAAAGCAGGCGGCCTTCGGCGTCAAACAAGGCATTAGCCGAACGGGACTGCTCGAACATCTGTTCATAGCGGTGCCAGTTGGCTTCTACAGACTCTTCGGCATGAAAGCGTTCTAGACCGAACGACAAATCGGCGGCGGCTTTGTCGAACATCTCTAACTCTGCCAGAGAAAAGGCCTGGGGCGATTCGGAATAGATCGTAAACGAGGCCACAACCTCGTCGCGTAAAAAGATGGGAAAGGAGGCAAGACAACGTATACCCCACTGCCGAGTTCTTGTGCGCCACGGCAGGATGTCGGGGTCTGACTCGGTATCTTGGCAGTAAAAAAACTTCCGAGTTCGGTAACATCGCCCCGTCGGGCCCCAGCCCTCAGGCTCATCGTCAAGGCGAAGGACCAAGCCTTCGGCATAACCCGAGGATCTTCCGGCCCAGACTGTGGGAACAGCTCGAGCGTTCTTTCGGTCCATAACCGCCACCATAACCAACGGAAAGCCGCCTGTCTTGACCGCGATACGACAAAATTCTTCGTACAAGCCATGCGAGGATTTTTGTCGCGCCAAACTAAGGCCGAACTCACCCAACAAGGCGTAAAGCTTATTAACCCGCCGCAGTTCCTGTTCCTGCAGCTTGAGCTCGGTAATATCGGTACCGACCATCTGCACACCAGAAAGCTCCTTTGAAGAATCCCACAGGGGGAGGTAGCTAGTTCTCAGGTAGCGGGGTCCTTCGGGAGTCGACAATTCGCGCACATGAGTCTCGGGGGTGCTGGTAGCGGCTACTCGCTGAATGTTGGCTTGAATTGCTTCTCCTAAGGTCGTGGGTAAAAGCTCTGAAACTAAGCGCCCGACTACCTCAGAGAATTCCGAAGCCCCCAAAAGCTTTAACGAAGCAGAGTTACACAGAACAAGGCGTCCCTCTGTGTCGTAAAACCCGTTCATAGTTCCCGAATTTTCAAACAGTAACTCAAGCCAGCGGCGGTTAAACTCCAGCTGGCGTTCAGTGTCACGTCGTTGGCTTATATCGCGGGCTACGGTAAGCACGTAGACCACCCCAGCAAGGTCAAGTGTACGCGAGTGAACCTCCATGGGGATATCCCGACCCTGGGCCGTACGATGAAAAAGCTCGGTTTGTAAATGTCCCTGGGCGATGACAGTCTCGAACTGCTCTTGGGCCCGGGTGGTGTCGTGAGGCGAACGAAGAAACGAAAAGTGCTGACCCAACAGCTCTTGCCGGGTATAACCCAGCATTGCCAACGCCGTTTCATTGCAGTCGATAAGGTTTCCCGCCAAGTCTAAAAGGTAAACGGCGTCGGCAATGGCATTGAGGGCAGACTCGGCAAACAAAGCTTGGGTGAAAAGCCGAGGGGCAGTTGGATCCATACTTCTATTGTAGAGAACATAATCTGGCAGAGCAAGAAAATTACATTATACTTAAACAGATGAAACGCTTGATAGCTTTAGCGTTAGTCTTAGGAAGTGGGTTGTCCCTGTGGGGTCAAACCATACACCTCACGTGGGCTACCAACCCCGCCTACCCGCCGTACGACTGGTCGTTACACGGTAAGAGGTATCACGGAGCGGCCGAGAAGTTAATCGCTCACCTGAGACTCCCTGGGGTGGACTTTGTGCCAGTCTTTGTTCCCTGGAAACGAGCACAAGAGATGGCCAAAGACGGCCAATTGGATCTTTTGGTCAATATCCGTGACACCCCGCAACGTGAAATTTGGCTGGACTTTGCCCAGACCCCAGCCTTCTCGAACCCTATTGTGATTTTTATGCGCCGAGAAGACCAACTAAAGCCGGGATGGCAGTGGGATGAGTTAATCCCCCTACATGGTGGCCAAGCGGCTGGCGACAGCTTTGGCTCACCCTTTGACGAGTTCTTAAAACAGCACCTTACGATGCAAACCGCCCCAACTGTCGTTCAGAATTTCAAAAAGCTTTTGTGGAGGCGCATCGACTTTTATGTTACCAGCCTCTACCTAGGGAAGCTTTGGCTCGCCAAGACTGGCAATTCCCGGTATGTTGGGGTTTTGTTACCCCCAGTCTCGGAACAAGCCATCACGATTGCCTTTAGCAAACGTTCGCCGAACGTTGGCCTTTTGGCTGAGCTTAATGCACGATTGGCAAAGTTGCGCCAAAAGGGTGTTTTAGACCAAATTTTTGCGCAAGCGATGACCGAAGCCCAACAAACCGATTTTAGTTCCCTGACAAGACCGTGATGGTTGAGGGCGCCTCTAAGAAGCGGCTTTGAATGACCTGAAAGTACGAAAGTACCCCAGGGCTCTGACCCAAAAGGTGGCCACCCACGCGGTCTTGGCTGGTGAGTTCCCAGGCATACTTGCCGACACCTAGGTCTAAAAAGCTCCAAGCGACCGAGGTATCCCAACCTTGCCACTGCTTGTACAGCACCTTAAAACCGCCCAGAATTTGATACAAACGCACCTTGTAGAAGTTGGCATCGGGCGAAGGCTTCCAGTTTAGCTGAACGTCGGGAACCCAAACGGCATCAACACCAAAATCAGAAACCGGCGAGAGAGGTACCGGGGCCGTCAGCCGCCTGGGGCGTGAAAACTCTTGCACAGGGCTTTGGGCTAAAATATTGCCCTTGGCATCAAGAAGCTGAACTTGCCAAAACAGCAGCCCTTGAAGGTCACCGGGCAAGGGCAGATCGCAAGAAGTACTCTTAACCAAATCGTTGGCTACTAAATTGGTTAGGTCAGCGTTGGTCGACACCTTGACCCGGTAGGAACTACCATAATTGGGGTCGCGCCAGTCGAAAAAGACCTTGGGTTGACCGGGGTCAAGCTCATCACGAGAGTTAGGGTGTACCGGGATGAGTGGTTGGGCATTAGCTACCTGAAACGGCATAGGCGCGGACTGGGGCGAAGCCACCTGGTTAGACACAGCGGTAACGGAAAGGTAGTACTGGCCATCCTTGAGCTTTTGGTTGAGGCGTAACGAGTTGGTGATGACCGACTTTTTAACCACAACATCCCTACCGTCGGCATGCTTAGACACCGTCACCTCATAGTGGTCGGCCCCTTCGACGGCGTTCCACTTGGCGATGATGGCCCCTTGCTGAAGGGCTACACCGCTAAACACCTGAGTTTTGGTTGTTCCGGCTTGAAGAGGTTGAACCAGCGGGGCCACTGCAACAACCTTTTTGATGGTAAAGGGCTGTGAGGCTGAGTCAACAGAGACATTTTGCGGACCACAGAAGGCTGTTACCTTCCACAGGTACCGCCCTGCGGGCAACTGGCTGGTCACTAGGGTATTTTGGAACGTCGACTGTGTGAACTCGTTGGTACCTGTCGCGGAATCGAGCACCGTAACCTTGTAGTAGTTGGCCACCTCGAGCGGAAGCCACGAAAAACTTACCTGGGGAAAGCCGGCAAAGTACGAATAGACGTGATTTTGTTCGGGGGTTACCAAAGTAGGCGGTGCCACACTTCGTACCGAAAACCACGATGGCCTTGAATCGCCGTCGGGGCCGGTGAGCTTCCAAAAATAGTCACCGTCACCCAAGGCCGCCTTAAACGGAGAAGCCCCAGGTTGATTGAGTACCACCTTTTTAAACGACGCATCGAGAGCAATCTCGAGGTTCTGGTCATACCCGGGACGGGCGGTCTTCCATAAAAAGGTCACGGGAATCATGGCTTGGGTTTTAATAAAGACGGCACCCAAGTCAGGTTTCAAAAGTTCTACGGGTTCGTCCTGGGGGGTTAGGGTTTGGGTGTGACCAGCCTGTTGCACCTGAGCTGAACCTGACACCACGTGAACCTCGGCACTTCCATTGGCCTTACGCCCCACCGTCAAGGCCCCTGAAAGAACCTTGACCTGACCAGCCGAGGTCGAAATGATCAACCCACCTGCCGCGCCTTTTTTTGTGGAAGGAGGTACATGAGACACCCCAATTTGCCCTAGCCCCAAATTGACTTGGGCCTTACCCGCGGCGAGCTCTACCACCACCATGGTTTCTTCGGACATCGAGATATCGACACCGTTTTGCAAATGCAGGATCGCTGAAGACTGAGCGGCCGTGCGAATGGTATCGTCGTTGTATAGCGGGCCGTCTTGGGTCACGGCACTCCACAACATTACCCCCGATAGCTTGCGTTCGGCATAATGGTTCTTATAGGTTATGGTGCCGATGCGCTGGCCTTGAGGCTGGGGTGGTGGTGCCAATTCAAAGCGCAATTCCACTGCCGCCGTGCCTAACAAGAGGATGGTGGTGGTTAGCAAAAAAATCAGGTCGGACTTACTCCAGAACTTCATACTTAACTTCTTCGGACTCGGTATCAACGCTATCGAGGTTGACGGCTTCGAGTCCCAACTGTTGACGCAGGGTGGCGAGATCGGCAGGACACTGGGGGTCGTCCAATCGCCCCAGAACGGCATACACCTGCTGGGGTTCAGCCTTACCTTTGACCATGATTTTTTTCATGGGAACCACACGAAACAGGTCCGGGACTTCTTGGTAGGCAAACTCACTGATAAGAATATCGGTATGGAAAGGTTTGTTCAAAGCCTCGATACGGCTGGCCAAGTTGACCGGATCGCCGATGACAGTATACTCCATGCGTTCGGGGGAGCCGATCTGACCAGCAATGACTTCACCCGTATTGACGCTCATACCGATACGAATGAAGGGCTTTTCGGGGGTACCTCGCCCTTTATTGAACTCGCGTAAGGCAGAGCGCATTTGCAAGGCCCCCGTGATCGCGTTTTCGGTATCGTTACCCCGGCTGTAGGGCACACCCCAGACCGCCATGATGGCATCGCCGATGTACTTGTCGACCACACCCTGCGTCCGATTGACGCATTCGACCATGGCCGTCATGTACCCGTTAAGGAACTCGACCACCCCATGCGGCGTGAGCTTTTCAGAGATGGCCGTGAACGAGCGAATATCTGAAAAGAAGATGGCCGCCTTGATGAGTTCTCCGCCCAATCGTACATCGTCGCGCATGACCTTTTCGGCAATCTCTTTATTGACAAATTTGCCAAAGGCGGTTTTGATGCGTTCGCGTTCGGCCAACCCCTGGCTCATGTCGGTAAAGGCCAAGGACAGCCGGCCAATTTCATCGTTGGGAGCCTTGCGGAACTGTATATCATAGGTACCGCTTTGTATTTTGACAGTACCCTCGACCAAACGCCGAAGGGGCGTTGTGAGGGTGCGGGAATAGAAGAAGAGGAACATCATGGCAACCCACAACACCAGGGCTGTCAGGCCAAAGTTAGCACTTTGAATTTGTTTGACCTGGGCCAGGGCTTTGGCTTCGGGCGCGCTAGAAAGCACAATAAGGCGCCCGCCAAAAAACTTGCGGAACGAGCCAATGGCCGCTTTGCCCCCCGCGTTAAAATAGCGCATTTGTTCTTGGTCGACCGAGCTGGTTACGGCTTGGCGTACCAAGGGGTTACTCGTCAAATTGGGGCTTTGCACCACCAGCTTTTGGTCGACAGAAACCAAGAGTTTTCCTGTGGCGTCGATCAGCGTGTTGACGTAAAGTTCCTTGGACTGGAGTGATCGTACTAAACTGTCCATGCTAAATAACAGCACCACGATGCTGGCGGCTTGGGTGGCGGTCTTGTGCTGGTAGGGGAACGACAGGGCCAACACCGGATAGTTAAAGGCTGGTGAAAGATTGTCGAGTACCGAAGCTCCGGCAAAGGCCTGTTTGAAGGAATCGGGAGCATGGCCAAGCACCTGCAAAGGGTCGGGCATCGTCAGGTCGGCCCTGAGGATTTTTTCTTTGTTGTCGAGACGGTTCGCCAAGTGAAGACCACTTTGATCTTGGGTCAGCACCCACAGCGAAATTAAATCTGGTTCGAGTTTGATCAGGTCATTGGTGATCGAAGCGTTACTAGAACGGTACATCAGGCCACCATCGACCGAGGTGGCAATCAAACGGCCCGCATTGATGAGGGCTTGTAGATCGGCTTCGACTTTTTGCGAGATCAAGTCGGCGCGGTCTAGGGTGTTAAACTTAACCGTTCGTTGGACGTCATTGGTGTACTGATTGGTGGTCCAGAGGGTCATCCCTACCAATGAGACAATCAAAAGTAACGAAACAATCCCGACCAGTTTGACACCGATCGGCAAGTAGGGTCCCCGTAACGTCATGGCTTTGTGCCTCCTGTCGGTAAAGCCCAGACAGCTTTTAAAGTTAACCCTAAGGTTTGTAAGGGCTGTTGGTAGATCACCATGCGGTAGATCACCCCGCCCTGCAAACGCCAGGCATCGGTCAGGGAGAATTGTCCCTCTAACGAGGCCCCGACAAAGGGCATGATGTCTTGCCACACGAGTTTTTCTGCCAACACATCGGGCAGGGTGATTTCGATATCGGTGAACCCTGCCCCGCCTTCGAGCGCCAGACGCACCGACCAGGTCGGCAGGGTGTATTCTACAACAGGACCGCCCATGACTGAAACGTTCCACAACGAGCTCAGGGCCACATCACTGTAACCTTGGTGAGCAAAATCCAACCACTCGGCATTAGCGGTAAAACCAAAATCCCATACACTGCCCGTGATGGGCCTTTTATGCTCGGTAAGAAAGAACGAAGCCGCTACCCCTTCGTTGAGGGGAGTCCACGAATAGATGTTGGCCCAATCGCCCACGGCGGCCACAGCACTGGTGAGAACCGCTAGCTCCCACTTGCGGCTGATGGGGTCTTCGAGCACATTCAACAACGGCCCGGGGGTTTCGGCCTTGCCCGGTTCGTTGACCAAACGAATTTGGTACAAACCCAAGGGAAGACGCTCGTCGATTTCTAGCGTGAGTTTGGTTTCGGAGTACGACACCAGCTTAACCGGGTACTCACCGCCCAGGCTAAAAAAACCACTCAAGCGAGCTAGCTTAACGACCACCGGCGGGGCGAAATCGCTGCCCCTGAGGGTCATAAGTGCCGGCACCTGACTGTTGTGCAATAGGCCAATACTCAGGCTGTCGGCATGGGGATGATAGGGCCCCTTAACAAGGAACGCCT
>JAJXVP010000090.1 GCA_021782055.1 bacterium
TGCTCTCAACGATATGCTTTCCAAAGAGAAGAATAAAGCCAATCGAATCCGTTTGAGGTTTTATCAAGGCTGTGAATATGTTTATCTTAAGGATATCAACTCTGCTCGTGCAGCGTTTCAATCCGTTGAGGACAACACAGCGCACAATATTCCCGAAATTCGAATGGCTCGCCAATGGCTCAAGGATCTAGGTCCCTAAGGTGGAGAACAGTGAGAAATCTTTCGATGCCCTGGTAAGACACCTCCAACCAGGGCGTAGAATCCTTGTTCAAACCCATGATTTCCCTGATTTTGATGCCATAGCCGCCGCTTACGGGTTGTATTGTCTGTTTGAAACCTACGGCTTAACCGCCTACATCATTTATGGTGAAGAAATCCAAGGTTTTTCCTTAGGGGAAACCATACGAACCTTAGCGATTCCCGTTCACCGCATTAAAGATTTTGCCCTTGAGCCTCATGACCAGATTATTCTGGTAGATAGTTGCCCCGGGAATAAAAATGTCACCGTCATTCCCGATTTGACCATTGTGGGGGTCATCGATCATCACCCCCTGCCCCCCGTCCCCTTGAAAGCCATGTATTGGGACGTACGGAGCCACTATGGCTCGTGCTCGACGTTAATCTATGAGTATTTTGCCGCCTCGAGTTTCCAACCCACGAAAACTGCCGCAACTGTCCTCTTGATGGGGATCATGATGGATACCAATTACCTCACCCGTGGGGTATCCCAAGCAGACTTGGACGCATTTTCTGCCTTATATTTTCGCGCCGACTGGATCTCGGGCAATTATTTACTGAATAATTCTCTCTCCGTCCATAATGTTCCCATTTTTCGAGAAGGACTGGAACACCTTCGCGTCTATAAAGGCTTTTGTTTTACCTTTATTTCGAAAGAAACGGATGCTGATACCATAGCCGTCATGGCAGATGATTACCTCAGGTTTCATGAGGTAGCCTTTAGCGTGGTAGCCGGTCTCAACCAAGGAGAGATTAAAATTTCTGTAAGAAGCGAGGACCCCGGCTTAGCTGCTAGTAAAGTCGTCAGAAGAGCCTTACAGGGAATTGGTTACGGTGGAGGACACAATCATATGGGCGGTGGTACTGTTTCTTTAACCAAATATCTAGGTCCAGACGATTTATATGAACGTTTTCGAGCCGCCATTGATCACTACATCCATGAGGTAACCCTATGAGCGAAACCATCACCCGACTCAGTCTCGGAAAAAGAGAATTTATCTTGATTGGGACCGCCCACGTATCCCAAGCCAGCATTCAAGAAGTTACAGATGTTATTCAAGCAGAAGCCCCCGATCTCGTTGCCGTGGAACTGGATGCAGGTCGTTATCGGTCCCTCGCAGAACCCCAGACTTGGGAAAAACTCGATATTTTTGATGTATTGAAAAAGCGTCAGGGGTTTCTCCTGCTCGCCAATCTCGCACTCGCCTCTTTTCAAAAGAAAATTGGGGATAACGTGGCGACAAAGCCAGGACAAGAAATGTTAGCCGCTATTCAGGCTGCCCAAACCTTGAATGTTCCCTTTGAATTGATTGACCGAGAAATTCAGATTACCTTACGACGTGCCTGGAAACGATCCAGCTTATGGGGAAAAAATAAGCTTCTCGCTTTGCTGTTCAGTTCAATATTTAGTGGCGATAAGAGCTTAGAAGAGCAGGATATTGAGCAATTAAAGAAAAAAAATGAGCTAGATCATATGATGGATGAGTTAGCCAAAGAGCTCCCCACGGTCAAAGAAGTTCTTATTGATGAACGCGACCGTTTTTTAGCCTCCAAGCTTTTTGAGACGACGGGAAACAAAGTGGTGGCCGTGGTAGGGGCTGGACACGTCCCCGGAATGACTCGATTTCTGACACAATTGCAGGAAGGACTTACCTCTTCCGAGGTGTCCGACATCAATGTGATTCCCCCACCCTCTTGGTGGAGTCGGGTTTGGCCTTTTCTCATCCCAGCAACAATTTTAGGTCTGATCGTTGCTGGTATTCTGGTGAAAGGCACAGCAGCTCTTTTACCTATTCTTGCCAGTGTCGCGCTTACTACGGCTGGTTTTGCTGTCTTAGGCTCAATTTTAGCACTGGCACACCCTCTCACCATTCTTGTTGCGGCCATCACGGCACCCATCGCCGCACTATTTCACCCTTTGGTTCATGTTTTTTATTTTACAGGAACCTCCGAGGCATCACTTCGTCGACCCAGGATTGGCGACTTGGAGAACCTTTCAAAGGACTCTTCCACGCTGAGAGGGTTTTATCGAAACCGAGTCCTTCGAATACTATTAGTAATATTGTTTTCAACAGTTGGGGCAACCGTGGGCATGTACGCCACCCTGCCCGTTCTGTTAAAGTTTTTTCTCAAATAGAGGTTTTAGTTCGCTACAAGGCCTTGCAGTTATTGCGAGGCCTTAGATTGGTAGTGTTCCCCCGCAACTTTGTATTGGGCAGCATCCTTTTTACCGGCTTCTTTGTAAACTCGGTAAGCTTCGAGGTAGCCTTTGGCTAATAAAGAATAGTCATCTTGGGAGAGATTATCTTTGGTCCCCACTAAAGCAGGAATGTCAAAGCGTTGTCCCGGAAAGATTAAGTCTGGATTGTGAATTTGGGCTTTGTTGATTTCATAAATCGAAGGCCATAAGACAGGATCTTTGTACCATTTGTCAGAAATCCACCACAAGGTATCCCGGGGAACAACTTGATGAACTCCTAAAATCTTGGTCTGTTCAGGGGTGCTGGCTGGTGTGGGAACCACAGGTTGGGGAGTTGCCTGAACTGCCACTGGAGTTGGCGTGGAGGCTTTCACCACAGGTTTAGCAAAAAAAGCAAAATACAAAGCTATTCCTAAACCAAGGAGGACGACAATAACCAGCGCGATGACCATAGGCGCGTTGTTTTTTGACTGGGAAGGGTTCGACATGGTTTTCTCCTTATTACTAAGAATCCTATCTCATTATCGTCAAAAATTCGAGTAAACTTAAGTTATGAGCCGAAGAAAGTTCTTTTAACGCACAGGGATAGGTCGTACCGAATCCCGAATAATCAAATTGGGGTTTATAAGATGGACAGGAGCAGGTGATCCGCCCTTAAGCTTGGCAAACAAATACTGGACTGCCGAAGCCCCCATTTCGAGGGGATTCTGCCCAATTGTCGTGAGCCCAGGGTCTGAATATTCACCTGCTAAAACATTATCATAGCCGATGATGCTGATATCTGAAGGAATCTTGAAACCTTGCTCTTTCAGGGCTTTCACCGCCCCTAATGCCATATAATCATTTGCCGAGAGTAACGCTGTGGGCAGATTTCCCTGACGTATCATTTCTTGTGTACGACGATACCCGCTGTCTTTGGTAAAATCGCCCCGAAGGATTTTGATTTGCTTCTCTAAACCGTGTGCATTCATATATTTGCGGTAGGCATCTTCTCGAATCATCGCAACAGGAGAAACCTCTGGACCGCTGAGATGGGCAATGGAACGATGACCATTTTGCCACAAATGATCCAAGGCTAATCTCACGCCCTGTTCATTATCTGAACTGATAAACCCTACATTTTCACCTTTTAATTCAAAGTCTATGATACAAACGGGTATCTGTGAGGAGGCAATTTCTTGCAAGTGCGGATCGTCTGAGGTCATGCCAATAAAGATGACACCTTCAACATGTTTTTCCTGACACAAACGGATATATGACTTCTGATTAGAAAGATCTCTCGTCATCGTGAACATTAAAAGATCGTAGCCATTATTCGATGAAGCTGTCGCGATTCCATCAAGAAATTGTGTGCCAAAGTTTTCCATAAAGCTGATTTCAGCACGACTGAGAAAAAACACGCCCAACGTATTACTTTTTTTAGTCACCAACCTTCGTGCAAAAGTATTGGGAGCATAACCAAGTTCAGCGGCCAACTTCTTAATCTTTTCTTTGGTTTCTGTGGCAACAAGGGGGCTATCATTCAAGCTTCGCGAGACTGTCGAATGCGTTACACCTGCTAAGCGAGCTATATCTTTGATCGTCATAACCTGTCGCCCCTCTTTTAGAAGAGACTAAACGTATTTTCTGACAAGCGTCAAGAAAAAATTATGAAACTTTATTTCCTTGTTTACTTATTCGAAACGTTACCTACGGAACCTCCTCATATTTTTTTGGCTTTAACTCTTGACAACTGACCATACGGGGTTACAATGAGGATACTCCAATTGCACACGTGTGTATGCCTTTGAGAGTAAATCACCAAAAGGAGGAATCGCATGAAGAGCTTTACGAAAGCACTTTTTACGATGTCCACAGTAGCCCTTCTGGGCTTCGGAGTAGCGGCGTGTTCTAAACCCGCTCCCAAAACCATTACCCTTCGCTTGAGCCTGTACAAGCAGGAAATCGCGAAGCAGTTCAAAGATCTCACGGATGCTTTCACAGCCGCCAACCCTGGGATTATCATCAACACGGAAATCACCCCCAATGATGGTGGTGCCGCCCAAGCCGCAGCTGCTGCTGCCGGTAAGCTTCCTGACATCATTCAATCCCCTGCCTATGCGGCCGACTTTCAAATGGCCAAGCAAGGTTATGCGGTCGATTTAACGAATCTGCCAGTACTCAAAGATGTGAACCCCGACTTGTTGGACGGAGTAACCTACCAAGGAAAAATCATTGCCCTTCCCACCGATGTCGGTACCCTAGGTATTCTCTACAATAAAGCGATCTTTGCCAAATACAACCTTCAAGTTCCAACCACTTATCTCGAACTGCAGAAAGTAGCTGAGACTCTGAAAAAGAACAAAATCATTCCGTTTGCTGGTCTGTTGAAAGAAAACTGGTCCATTGGACACTTCATGGAATTGTTGCACGGTTCCATGCTGGGAGCTAAAGGCTATGACGGTCTGAAAGGCTCTGCGGCGATTGCAAAGTTCGCTCAAGACATGAATGATGGTAAAGCCGATTGGGGCAAAGTTGTTGACCTGAAGGAAATGTTCCGCATTATGGACTGGTACCACTCTAATATGAGTAAGAACGCCCTTAACAATGCTTGGAACGAAGAAGTCGCGGAATTTGCCTCTGGTAAAGCCGCTATGGTTGTGCAAGGTCAATGGTTCATCAATCCCACCATTGCCGCTGAAAAAGCAGCCAACACGAATTTCGAAATCGGATTTTTCCCCTTCACTTGGTCGAATGTTGCCGCCGAGAACAAATTCTTCTCCTCACCCGATTCAACTTTTGTTCTCTCCACACAGTCTTCACCTGAAAAACAAGCTGCTGCTGAAAAGTTCCTGAACTTCTTAGCTACCCCTGAAGCTATTAAGATTTGGACCGGCGAGTTTAAACTTGTTCCCGCCTTCAAAGATGCGGATTTAAGCGCTATGCCCCCTGCCTTTGGGGATATTGCCGCTAGCGAAAGCAAGCTGGGTAGCTATTCTTGGGAATTCTCTTTAGCGCCTGACCCCACTTGGGAAAATGCGATGAAGAACGGAGCTCTCGGCTATGTCCTTGGGAAAATGACCCCGGTACAAGTTGCTGATAGCATCAACAAGTCTTGGAAAGAAAACTACAAACCCTAAGCATGTTTAAGGTTCTATAAGAGAGAAGGAAGGCTAAGGCCTTCCTTCTTTTTCGCCGAAACACTGAGGAAGCAGTTTCCGGGCTTCCCTTGGCATACACTCAACGAGGTTCTTTATGGTTATTAATAAGTGGAAATCCAGGTCAAACTTCCTACTCTTTTTGTTGCCGGCATTAATCTTCTATTTCTTCTTTGCGATTCTTCCCCTCTTGCAAGGATTTTGGTTGTCGACAACCAATTGGGATGGGACAGCTCCCTGGACACCGGCCCAAATTAGCATTCCCGTGTTTGAGAAACAGGTCCTAGGGCCAACAACAAGCTCTTCTGACCGTGCGCTCCTTTTGAAATACTATACTAAAAATCCTGCCGCTGGCATGTATCAGCGCCATGACCTTTATGGCTTAGACCGATATCGCCTTTTAATGATTTTTTCTAAATGCGGCATTGTGAATCCGGATTTCCAGAACATTGGATTCAAAAATTATTCTGACATTTTCACGGGGAATATCGACCCCAAATTTTTCCCTCAAAACTATCATCAATCCCAATTTCAAGAAGGTGATCCTCTAGATAACATTCGCTTAATCACCAAAAACGAATGGAAATCACATTTCATCGACCATATTCAAAACCCAGCAGAACTGACCTTTTTAAATTCTGCCTATACTCTCACACCAAAGGGTTACCAATTAAACGCCGATTTCATCCCTATGTCATCAACAGATATTCAAACGGCTCTAACTGCCATTCCCGGGCTAGGTGATGCCTGGAATGACTTTTATGGTGACATTAGCGATGCAGGTTCTCAATTACTTTCCCCAGATTCAGTCAACAAACTTATTCAAAAACTTACTCCTGTTAAAGAGCACAAGATTTCACCTGCCGGGCTAACCCAACTACAAACTTTAGGAACCTACGCCTATAAAGAAGCCTATTTAAAACACCTCTTGGCACAAAACTGGTACACCGCAAAAATCCGTATGGGAGTTTTATTGTTCACCATTTTCTTTACGGTTTTTAATGTCCTGTTTGTAAATGTCCTAGCTTTACTATTGGCCTTTGCTCTAGATACGAAGATAAAATCTAGAAATGTTTTACGCTCAGTATTTTTTATTCCTAACGTTTTATCATTAATTATTGTCGCCTTTATCTGGCAATTGATCTTTACACAAATGTTACCAAAGCTAACGGGATATTCAGACTGGATCATGAATCCCGATATAGCCCCTTGGTTAACTGTTTTAGTTGCCACCTGGCAAGGTGTTGGCTACTATACCATCATCTATTTAGCTGGTTTGCAAAATGTCCCTCAAGAATTGCTAGAAGCTTCTTCCATTGATGGCGCAAAAGCTTGGACAAATTTCAAAAAAGTTGTCCTGCCGATGATCTTTCCCGCGATCACCATCTGTCTCTTTTTAAGCACAGCAGGGGCTTTAAAAACCTTTGATATTATCTTTGCTTTATACCCCTCCAACTCAACCGCAGTAGGTGTCGACAACGTTGTTATCAACATCTTCTATGATGCCTTTCGTGATAAACATGCCGGAGCTGCGACAGCTAAAGCAGTCCTATTAATGGCTGTCATCTTAGTCATTAGCGGCCTACAAATTACTCTCACAAAGAAAAAGGAAGTTGAATTATGAGTTCGGAAAATATCCTTACCCCCCAACCAACGAAACGAATTCAGTTTCGTTGGATCATTTTTGAAATTCTCATGATCATCTTGGCTCTGTTATTTATCTATCCAACGATTTATATTTTGATTAACTCGTTTAAAGGGACGCAAGAGATTGTCGTTAACCCGATTGGGCTTCCTCCACATCCTTCCTTTCAAAATTTCCTTAGTGTTTTACAACGAGAAGGTGCTGGGGGGTATACTTTCCTCCAATCCTTATTGAATACGTTACTTATCACCGTCATCAGTGTAGCGGGGGTAATTCTCATCAGCTCCATGGCGGCTTATGTTTTGGCAAGAACAAAAACAAAGGCCAGTTGGATCATTTTTTCCTTCTTTGCCTTTTTTACGGTTATTCCTTTTCAGCTCATCATGGTTCCCTTGGTAGTATTAGCAACAGACCTTCAATTTCAAAACATCTGGGGCTTATCCCTCATGTACTGGGGATTAGGTGCACCAGCTGCCGTTTTCATGTACCATGGATTTATTAAATCCATTCCCTATTCGCTTGAAGAATCCGCCTCCATGGATGGTGCCAGTCACACCAGATTGTTTTTTCAAATCGTTCTCCCTCTGCTCACCCCCATCACCGCAACTATAACGATTCTAGATATTCTTTGGGTCTGGAATGACTTTCTCTTGCCCTACATCATTTTGAAACAAGGAACCTTAGTTCTCTTTCAGTTCAACTTTTTTGGTCAGTTCACACAAGATTTTGGGGCTTTAACAGCTTCTTTGGTCATGTCCGCAACACCTATCATTATCCTGTATTTTGCTATGCAGAAGTTCATCATCAAGGGAATCTCTGCGGGTGCTGTAAAAGGTTAAATTTTAAGAACTAGACAATTTAGTCAAAACTGCTTTCTAGAGGAATTATTGAGAAACGAAAAAGGGCTCGGTTAACCGAGCCCTTTTTCATGGGTGCTTTAAAACTTTATTTTTGGGCTTTTGGCTTTGGACTTTTCTTGGCCTTAGGTTTCTCCTGAGCCAACTTAGAGTTGGGTTCAAAGGCCTCTTCAGTGTTCAACAGATGCTCCAAAAGGAATCCTCCTTTCTCTGCCTTTAACTTCCAATCTTCTACCAACTGGTACAAGATCTTGATCGCATCGCCGGCAACATGGAGGTCTTTATTTACTGCTAGGGTCTCAGACACTGCAGAAGCAAAGAACCACCAAAGCACATAATCAAAACCCTCTTTGTTGAACCAAACCTTTCCATCGAAATCGTGGACCCCCATAGCCTGTCGTACTTCTAACAACGAAACCAGCCTTGCCAGAATCTCCCCTTCTTTTCGAGCGGAAAGATCAAGATTTTTTGCCCAATCACGGGTTTCAATAAGAATCTTGAGCCACTGGACGGCATGATGAGCCTCTACCCATGGCACACCTAAATCTAATAGTAATCTGAGCACTTTTCGGTCTAAATACCAGCTCTCAAAGATGGCTTTGGAATTAGGTCCAGAACCGGTTGCTGTAGCCACATCAGAGATTCTCGCTAAAACAGCTTTTGCCAAGAACACATAAATGAGATGGGAAGGATCTCGTAAGCGAATATCTAATAAGCCGGCTGCCTTGGTTAAGGTTTTTTGGTCTTGAAATAAACTCGCCACATGACCGAGGTTGAAACAACCTTCTAAATCCATCAAAACGGCATGAATAACCTCAGAAGGCTCTATCATAGTGCCCGTAAAATCTCGAACACGCCAGAAGAAGAAGGACAATTTCGCTTGAAGATCATTTCGGAAGGCTTCATCTAGGGGGCGTTTGGCTAAGGCTACATCCGCTAAGGAACGAAAAACAGCAGGTTGAAAAACTTCGAAGAAGCCCTGATAAACCGTACGATGAGTCATATCGTGTAAGGCTTCGGAAATATCATAAACACCACTGCCATTCAATTCCTCACATAGCCTACGAATGGGATAAACCGCCGAGTCCTGCACTTCTTGAATATTCCAGAATACTTGACGTTGATAGCCATTGAGTTCTATGTAAAGACCGGCTTGAGCCACAGCGGAACTCGATCGTATATACCAAAGCCCTGAAGTCTGTTCTTGCAAAAGGACAAACCACGAGTCTTCTGCGTGAAGCCGTAGAGCATCACTTAAAACAGCTTGCTTCATGCTTTTGGAACCGTCGGGGTTTTTTACGGCATAACCAGCTGACGTTTTAATCCAACCAACTGCCTTCTCATAGGAGTTGTTGTATAAGACGAGTGCTCGTTCAAATTCATTTCCATTTGAATAGGCGAACACATTCTCATTCACCGATCCCTGAGGAGTCCAGAAATCATAAAGGTAAAAATTTCTGACTTCGGCAAACAAGTACCGTTTATGCATAAGGGGGAAGATTTCCCGTTCATGCCTTTCGATTAACCCTTGATCAGGTTTTTCATCCCAATAGGCCCGACGATATTCCATGCCATATTTTTCACGGAACCCCTCAACTTGGCCATGACCAAACATGGGCGTTCCTGGCATTGTCACCATCATGGTAGCCACACCAAAGTACTTATCACCAGTGCCAAATTGAACCGCTGCGGTTTCCTCATCGGGGTTATTCATAAAGTTGACAAAGCGTTTCAGAATATCCGGATCAAACTCCAAAGTATTCTTGATCGTGTAGCGGTATTTTTCATTTTCTTCTTTTTTGAACATG
>JAJXVP010000091.1 GCA_021782055.1 bacterium
CAGATAGTTTAAGTTCATCATTTTGACCATCAAGGACGCGTTTTCCACTTCGTTCGGATCGACGAGACCACGAGGGTGACCGGTTTTGACGTTACAAAAACGACAGCCTCGGGTGCAGATGTCTCCTAGCACCATCAAGGTGGCCGTCCGTGAACCCCAGCATTCATTGAGGTTGGGGCAAGCGGCTTCCTCACAAACGGTATGAAGTCCTTTTTCCCGCAGGCTTAAACGCAGTTCACGGTATTCGTCGGCCCGTCGGTGGGTGATTTTTAACCAATCAGGTTTGGCCAGCCGGGGGGCGGCTTGAGGATCGCTCATCATTCTCCTTTGGATTTTAGCCGGAGGCCTTATCCATAAAACGCTTCACCATGAAGACGGGAGGGCGAAACACCCTGACGTTTGAGGTACTCTGTGGTTTGCCGAATCATGGAGCCGTTACCACAAAGATAATACTCAAGATCCTCATCGAGGGGAAGTTGGTCGAGGTGTTCCGTCAGGCGGCCGGTGGGTTGCTGGGGCGAGTTTGACCCCCTATCAGGCCGCGAAAACCACAGCCGCAAACCCTTGCCCTCTTGTAAACGAAGCTCTTCTCGCAAAGCTGCTTCTTGCGGACGGCGAACCCCGTACCAGAGTTCTCGGGGAACGCTGGGGCGTGAGGCCCTTAACAGCGAAACAAAGGGGGCGATGCCGGTCCCCGTGGCGATCCAGACTTCCCTGGGACCACCTTGGGGCTTAAAGAGGGCAAAAGGGGTGCCTACGCCTACCTCATCACCAGGTTTTCGGTGGGCAAGCCAAGAAGAAAAACCGTTTTCGAGACGGCGAAACAAAAAGCTCAGATGTTCTTGGTCGGGGTGTGACGAAAAGCTGTAGGGACGAGACGTAATGCCATCAGAATGAATCAAGAGGGCGCAGTCGCCAGCCTGATACGAAAGACCGTCTCGCTCGACAAAGAGTTCAAAAACATCAACAGAGCGGGGAACCAGACCAAGGACGCGCGACACGGGGGCGGTCAGTCCCCCCGTTTTCCAGTCACTTTAATGATGTGAAACCCAAAGGAGGTGGAGACCACATCGCTAAGACTGCCAACGCCCAGCTTTTTTACCGCGCTTTCAAAGGCGGGAACCATTTTACCGGGACCAAACCAACCCAGGTCGCCTCCCTGTGCTTTTGAAGGGCAGGTCGAGAACTCTCGTGCTAAGCCTTCAAAGGAGGACCCTTGCTTGACTCTTTTGAGCAGTTCCATCGCCAAGGCCCGATCTTTGACCAGAATATGGCTCGCCTTCCATTCCATTAGGACTCTCCTTGAATACAGGTGACCGGAATTTGTAAAAACTCAGGACCCTCATAATTTTCCCAACTCCCAATGTCTTGAGAAAACCTGGCAACCGTCAACAGTTGGGCCAGGTCACCCCGAAGAGGAACCCCAAAAACGGGTTGAATTTGATGATTTTCGTACCAAAGAGCCTCTTCGGCCACGGCGGACCATCGTCCAGTCGCTTCCTCAACCTCAAAGGTTCGCCACTTGAGAATCTCGAGTGCGGGCTGCGTCGTAAGATCTTGACGAGTCAAGGTACCCGGTGCCAAAGAAAAGTTGCCATTTAACCCTGTTAAAGGGAGGCCAAGGTAGTGCGCGGTTTCTTGACTCGTCATAAAAGAACGTACGATGCCGTCTTCGACCAGAGTTCGCCGCGAAAAGATAAGCCCTTGGTCATCAAAAAAGTTGGTGTTAGGCGAATTATACAGCTGAGGAAGGGCTTGTAAGGTAATGGTGTCGCCCTGAGGCAGGACTCCCAAGAGGTGTTGACCCAGTTTTTCGCGCGACAGGCCCGCATAGAGACTGAGCCCGGAAAGCCGCCGTACCAGCAGGCCTACCAGTTCACCGACCAAGTGACCACGCAGATAAACCGCTTCAGGGCGTTTGTTTGACCACGGCTTGGCAGACATAAACTGCAAGGCACGGCGTCCTCGTTCTCGAACCAGGGCGCCAAGAACGTCGGGAACAAATTCACTAAAGCGAAATTCGGTGGTCACCGGGTGTGTCTCTGGCGATGAACGAGGCAAGATCATCAGATCAACGGTGGCGTGCCAAGTCAGATCGACCAACTCGCGACCCAAAGAATCTTGGTAAAGACGTTCTTCTTTTTCGAGGCGAAGAAATTCACTTTGCAGAAAAAAGTCTTCTTTTTCGCAGGCGCGGACGAGAATTTCTTGTAGAGGGGCTATCCATTCGCCCAAATCTTGTTTTGAAAATGAAGATACCGAATTTTGTGTCGCCGTGGGCTGAGTGATCTCTAGAGGGAACCAGGGGATAATTTCTTCGTCAAGGACTTTTTGCTCGGGCTCGTCACCCTGACGTTCCCAGGTTTGATGGGCATAGCTCTTACGCCCTTCATAATGAGTTTCTCGATAGGAATGGGTGGTACTTTGGCTCTCAAAAAACCGGTTTTGCCGAGACGTGGAATCTTGTCCCGGTTCCGCAGGGAATTGCGCGGTGCAAATTTCTGAACGGCGGGTAAGACGTTTCCAATAATCATCCGACATGCGTGTTCCTCCCAGTCAGATGGTATGATAATACTTCTTGCCCTGTCCTGCCAGTCACTTTTCGGTTTTACCAAATTTGTTGATTATTAAAGCATGAAAACGCCCTTGCCGTACGTAACGGTTAGTTATGCGCAGAGCCTCGATGGCCGAATTGCGACAAAAAGTGGTGATAGTCGTGGGCTTGGTAGCCCCGAAAGTTTGGTTTTAGCCCACGAGCTTCGCAGGGATCACCAGGCCATTTTGGTTGGTATTGGCACCGTTTTGGCTGATGACCCCCAGTTGACTTGTCGCTTGGTTCCGGGGCGCAGTCCTATTCGGGTCATCCTTGATACGGAACTAAGATTGCCCTTGGGGTCGAAGTTAGCCACCTCTGTATCCCAAGCCCCTGTGTGGTTGCTGTACCGAGGGCAAGGCATCCGAAAGCGGGAACTTGAAGCCACCGGGTGTCGGTGCTTGAACGTCAACGACTACCCTGGTGCGGGAAAAGGTCTTACCGCTGTGTTGGGGACTCTAGCAAACGAGGGGGTTTCTTCTGTTTTTGTCGAAGGCGGCGCACAAGTAATTACCTCGTTTTTAGGCTCGGGTTTGGTAGACCGTTTGATCACGGTTACCGCCCCCCTTGTGCTGGGAAAGGGAGTTGAAGCTGTTGGCGACTTGGGGGTGGTAACCTTGGCTCAGGCCCTGCGTCCTCGAAGCTTAAAACGCTGGGAGCTAGGGCCCGATCAGGTGACCGAATTGCGCTTTACCCCTCGTCAAGCACCCGAAGAGATCTTGGGCGGCTCTTGAAGCCGAGTTCCTAGGAACCCAAACAAACTTCCGGCAATGCCGCCAAGAATATGGGCGAAGTGTGAAATATTGTCGTTCTTAAACATCTCGACGATCTCTTTGCCCAAAAAGAAGACCAGGATTAACGGAAGGGTAAGAGGAATTTCTCCTTGGCGGATGTTGGTAAAGGACACCAGTAAAATCATCATAAAGACAATGCCCGAGGCCCCCATCAACGACGTGGTAAAAAATAGGACGTTGATGATACCGGTCACGAGAGCGGTTACCAAAGCCATGAGAACAACCGTAGGGGTTTGGTACTTTTCTTCAAGAACCGGTCCTAGTAACAGCAGAAATGAAAAGTTGCCTAAAAAATGATTCCAGTTTTCGTGGCCCAACACATGGCCAATAAGCCTCCAGTAGGAAAGCGGGTCGCTCCACGAGAAGCTTCCTTGACCGCCTACCATAAAAAACTTTTGGGTAATACCGGGCATCACGTATTGGTCGAGCAGAAGAATGACCACGGCGGCCAGCGAAAAAGTCAGGGTAAAGGGGGCATTGTACCTAATGCGCATGCGTTTCCTCCGGTTGTAGCGTAATGCCCGTCCTGAGCCAGGTCAAGTTCAAAGCCTTCACGGCTTGGTTCAACGCGTGTTTACCTGTTAGGGTTTTCCCTGGTAGTGTAAGGCATTTCCTTGGTAAACTGACATAGGAGGGTTTATGGTGGTGCAAGCGATTGTCTACGGTCTGGTTTTTTGGCTGACGGTGTTAACATCTTTGCTAACCTTAATTCCGTACCACCTGCTTAAGCTAATGGGCCGAAAGCGGGAAGCCTGGTTTTACCTTGGTCGGCTCGGCCGGTACTACGCTCGCTTTATCTTAGAGCGTTTGGCAGGGTGTCGCCTTCAGGTAGAGGGGCTTGAGAATATTCCCCGTGGTAAGCCGTACTGTTTTGTGGGCAACCACCAGGCTTACGCAGATATTTTGTTAATCATGGCTACCGTGCCCGAACCGGCGGGCTATATTGCTAAACGTTCGTTAAAATACGCCCCAGTAATACGAACTTGGATGAAAGAGCTTGGTTGTTACTTTTTAAAACGCGAAAGTTTGAAAGACGGGTTGAGAGGTATTCTTTATGGGGCCGATCGTGTCAAAAAAGGCTTTCCTATGGTTATCTTTCCCGAAGGAACGCGAAGTCGTGGTCCCCAAATGGCCGAGTTCCGCAAAGGGGGACTCAAGTTGGCTACCAAAGCGAAAGCGATGGCAGTTCCCGTGTCGATTCAAGGCAGTTACCGCGTTTTGGAACAAACGGGTCGGGTCCGTCCCAGCTGGATGGGTATTCGCTTTCACCCTCCCATCGATACGGTGGGTTTGACTTCGGCTCAAGAAGAATCTCTGACTCACGACATTTGGCAGATCATTCATGGTGGAGTTCTTGACCTTCAAAAAATCTCACCCCACGGAAAAAACTAGCATGGCCAAAGACACGACTTACGACGAAAGCAAAATCAAGACCCTCAGTTCCCTTGAACATATTCGCCTCAGGTCGGGTATGTACATCGGCCGCCTTGGCGATGGGTCGAATATGGATGACGGCATTTACGTGCTGGTAAAAGAAGTCGTTGACAATGCCATTGATGAATACATCATGGGCTTTGGTAAACGCATTGATGTATCAGTCGATAAAAACGTGGTATCGGTGCGCGACTTTGGTCGTGGTATCCCGTTGGGCAAAGTCATCGACTGTGTCTCAATGATCAACACCGGTGCCAAGTACAACGATGATGTGTTTCAGTTTTCGGTAGGGTTGAACGGTGTCGGTACCAAGGCGGTGAACGCCCTGTCAAGTCGATTTCTCGTTCGTTCGCACCGCGAAGGAAAATTCTTCGAAGCCACCTTTCAACAGGGAAAACTCCTGAAAGAAAATCAAGGAAGTACCACAGAGCCCGACGGAACTTACGTTGAGTTTCAACCCGATAAGGAAATCTTTGCGGACTATCAATTCAATAAAGAGTTCTTGGAACAGCGGATGTGGAATTACGCCTGTTTGAACCAGGGCTTAAGACTGTACCTCAATAAAGAAAAATTTGAAGCCAAAAACGGCCTGCTTGACCTATTGAATGCGGAAATTGGCGAGGGCGAAGCCTATCCCGCCGCCTACTACAAGGGTCAATACTTAGAGTTTGCTTTTACTCACACGGGAAGTTATGGCGAGACGTATTTTTCGTTTGTGAACGGTCAGCACACCTCCGACGGCGGTACTCACCTTTCGGCGTTCCGCGAAGGGCATTTGAAAGGCATCAATGAGTTCTACAAAGAGAACTACAACGGTTTGGATGTTCGTGAAGGGCTGACAGCAGCCGTCGCGGTCAAAATCAAAAATCCCGTCTTTGAAAGCCAGACCAAAAATAAGCTTGGCAACACCGATATCCGTTCGTGGATTGTTCAGGCGGTGAAAGAAGCCGTGATGGACTTTTTACACAAAAACTCTGAAACTGCCCGGGTTCTCAAAGAGCGAATCATCTCGAATGAAAAGCTCCGCAAGGAGCTCAACACGGTAAAAAAAGAGGCCAAAGAAGCGGCTAAGAAAATCGCCTTGAATATCCCCAAGCTTAAGGATTGCAAGTATCACATTGAAGATGGCGAAAAAGGCGCTGGCTCCATGATCTTTATTACCGAAGGTCAGTCGGCGGCAGGGTCCATGGTGACGGCAAGGGACGTTTATACCCAGGCCATCTACGCGCTTCGCGGCAAACCTGAAAACCTTCATGGTAAAAAACGCACCGAGATTTACCGCAATGAAGAGCTCTACAACCTGATGATGGCCTTGGGGATCGAGAACGATGTCGAGAATCTTCGGTACGGAAAAATTATCATCGCAACCGATGCTGACACCGATGGGTTTCATATTCGCAATCTTTTGTTGTCGTTCTTTTTAAATTTCTTTGAAGAACTCGTAGTCAATGGTCGGGTTTACATTCTCGAGACCCCCCTGTTCCGCGTGCGGAATAAAAAAGAAACGCGGTATTGCTACAACGCCAAAGAACGTGATGTCGCCGTCAAAGCCCTGGCTGGAGCTGAGGTCACACGCTTTAAAGGTCTTGGCGAAATCAGTCCTAACGAGTTTGGTCCTTTTATCGGCGCTTCCATGCGTTTGGTCGATATCAACATCAAATCGCTCAAGGATATTCCCTCGACCCTGTCATTTTATATGGGGAAGAACACGCCGACCCGTCGGCAATACATCATGGAGAACTTGATCTAATATGGCTTACGTCCAAAAGCTATTTGCCGAAAACTTTCTTGAGTACGCTTCTTACGTCATTAAAGAGCGGGCCATCCCTCACCTGAACGATGGCCTTAAGCCCGTACAGAGGCGCATCATCCACTCGCTAATGGAAATGGATGATGGCAAGTTCCATAAAGTTGCCAACGTGGTGGGGCACTGCATGAAGTACCACCCCCACGGCGACGCTTCGATTTACGAAGCCTTGGTTAACTTGGGGCAAAAGAACCTCTTTATTGATACGCAAGGGAACTTTGGTAATATCTTTACCGGCGATGAGGCCTCGGCGGCACGCTACATAGAATGTCGTCTGACCCCTCTGGCCAAGGAAGTGCTCTACAACCCCGAGATCACCGAAATGGTTGAGTCTTATGATGGAAGAAACAAAGAACCCGTCATCTTTCCGGCAAAAATTCCTGTAGTCTTAATTCAAGGCATTGAAGGGATTGCCGTTGGTATGGCAACCAAAATTTTACCGCACAATTTTCGCGAAGTCCTGCAGGCTCTACAAGCCGCACTCCGTGGCGAAGAGTTTGCCCTCTTACCGGACTTTCCCACGGGGGGACTTATGGATGCCTCTGCCTACGAGGATGGCCGAGGTTCCATAACCGTCAGAGCCCTGTTAGACACTTCGGACGAAAAGAGAATTCTGATTCGAGAACTGCCTTTTGGAGCGACTACCGCCAGCCTTATCGCCTCGGTTGAGAATGCCGCCAAAAAAGGCAAGCTTAAGATTGCGGGTATTTCTGATTTTACCTCCGAGCACGTTGAGATCGAAATTAAACTGCCGCGGGGCGTCTACACCTCAGAAGTCGTCGAAGCCCTCTATGCGTTTACCGATTGTCAGATCACTCACCAAGTCAATTTATTGGTGATTCAAGACAAACTTCCGGTACAAACCACGGTAACACAGGTGATACGCCATCATGCCGGCCACCTGGTCGAGGTGTTAAAAAAGGAACTTGAGCTTGAAAAGGGCAAGCTTCTCGATAAACTTCACCTGCGTACTTTAGAACGGATTTTTATCGAAGAACGTCTCTACAAGCTCATTGAAGACAAAAAGACCCATGATTTGGTTTCGCAGGCGGTTGTGACAGGTTTTGTTCCGTTCAAAAAAGAAATCCTTCGTCCCATTACCGAAGACGATGTAAAGCGTCTTCTTGAAATTCCGATACGACGCATTTCGCTTTATGACATTGAAAAAGCTCGCAAAGAACTCGAAGAGATTCAGGCTCGTCTTAAGCAAATTGAGCACCACTTGGCCCATCTCACGGCGTACGCCCTGGCTTTTTTAGACGGGATTTTGAAAAAGTACACGGATCAGATGCCGGTGCGGCAAACCAAGCCGTTGAGTTTTAAAAAGGTCACGGCCAAAGATGCTGCGTTGCGGGACAAAAAGCTAAGGTACGACAAGGCGACAGGCTACTTAGGCTGGGCTCTCACAACCGGAGAAAACCAGCTAGAGGTCAGTGAGCTGGACCGCCTTCTTTTGATCCGTAAGGACGGGACCTACACCGTTATTCGGGCCGCCGAAAAACTCTTTGCGGGAAAAAATGTGTTGTTTATTGGTAACGCCGATAAGGAAGAACTTGCCAAGGTTGTCTTTTCGCTGTTGTACCGCGACAATACCAGCTTGTCGATTTACCTCAAAAGGTTTCAAATTGAAGGCTATATTCTCGATAAAGAGTATACGTTGCTTCCAGAAAATACGACCTTATTAAAGTTGACCACACGCCAGGATGTCGCCGTCCGTGTGGATTACAAACAAAAGCCCCTTATTCGGGTTTTCGAAGAAACCTTCCCCGTCCAGGATTACTTGGTGAAAGGCGTCAAAGCTCAGGGGGTGAGGCTAACCGCGAAAGAAACCACGGGGGCTAGGTTTGTCAGAAATACCGGTTCTGGTCCCGATGCTGAAAACGGTGCAGAGTCCGAGGAGGAATGATGTTTTGGAAAGCGAAAGAGTGGCCCTGGCCACTTAAAAACAGCGCTCAGGCCGCTTTATTGAAAGGCCTCTTAGAAAGTGAAGGAATTCCCTACCGCTTGATCCGCCATGGAGATTCTTTGTGGGGCTATGCGACCGAAGTCGCTGAGGGCTGGGGGCATGTGGAAATTGATGAGGCCTACCGTGAAGCCTTCGAACAGCTTTGGCAAGAGTTCCAGGCTTCGGAGATCGTCGAAGAGGAGTCTGGATCTTAACGAAGCTTCGACTTAAATTAAAGGGGCGATGCTAGCTCAAGACAGTGCCCATTCTTTTGAAGTTTGTGCACAAAGCTTTCAAACCCCGCTCGGGTCAACGGACGAGAAATTAGGTAACCCTGAACGGTTTGACACCCTAGGTCCGCTAGTTCTTCAAGCTGGCCTAAGGTTTCGACTCCTTCGGCGACGATATGCAGGTTAAGTTCCTTGGCAATGGAAATCAAAGACCGGACAATAGCCAAGTCTTGCGGATTTTCTGGTAGACCTCGGACGAACGATTGATCAATCTTAATTTCGTCCAGGGTAAACTTGTGAAGGTGACTGAGTGACGAAAAGCCTGTACCAAAATCGTCCACCGAGATTTTTAGCCCAAAGTTTTTAAACGCTTTAAGGATTTGTTCGGCTTCGAGTGGATCTTCAAACAGGCTGGTCTCGGTAACCTCGAGAGTGAGCTTTTCGACCACAGCCTTGTGTTTTCGGATTGCCTTTTGAAAAATCTCGACTAAGTCATGACTGCGGAATTGACGTGCTGAGACGTTAAAGGCCAGGTGCACCTCGCGAAAAGCAGTATCGTCCCAATCTTTTAGCTGCTGAACAACTTGGTACAAACTCCACTTACCGATCGGCATGATCAAACCTGTTTCTTCGGCAATGGGAATAAATTGAGACGGTTGGATTTGTCCTTTGGTGGGGTGGTTCCAGCGCAACAAAACCTCTGCCTGGATCCCTTTGACACTCCACGCTTGCCCTTGTCGTTGCACCGTCAGTTTGGGTTGAAAGTACAGTTCAAATTGGTGCCCGATGGCTTTTAACGCAGGGGCTTCGATAGCCTTGATGATGGCGTTCTGGAGTTCCATTTTTTCAAGGACGCGCTTTTCTAAAGAAACATCGAAGACCACAAACGGGGCTTTGAGCTCCTGACAATGACCCAGGGCAATGTCGGCACCATGCAAGAGGGCCGAACGGTCAACGCCATGCTGGGGGTACAAAGAGACTCCGATCCAGCTTTCTAAGGTGAGGTTAAACCCTGAAAAAATGTGAG
>JAJXVP010000092.1 GCA_021782055.1 bacterium
CAGGACCGCGAGGTCCTTCAGTGCCTTAGGCGAAGTGGCAGCACCTTGGGCGGGCGGATCATCCTTTTTGCCTATTCGAGAGATGAATGGAGGACCGCGCGTCATGAAGCGTTTACTTCTGCTTTGCGTTAGCTTGCTCGTCGGTGGTCAAAGGTCGCTGTGGGCCTGCGGGCCGTTTCTGTTCGATAATAGCGATCTGGATAGCCTTTCGTTGATTGACCCCGGCATTACGGGTCGGCCTGATCTGTCGCCGTTTTTCTTGTACGCCTCCCCGGCCTTTGGCCAGCCGGGCACGTTTCAGCAAAATGTCATTCGTTTGGACCGCGTTACTTGGCCCTCCGCCAATGGTGTGACCAACGAGGTCTACGACGATGCGCCGGGGGCCGACCCCGATTGGTTGGCTGCGAACCTGCAGGCCTGGAGTGACTATCTGCGGCGTGCTTACCCAGCGAATCCTTGGACAAAAGCACAAATTCAAACAGCCCTTGACGGAAAGGGTGTCCCCGCTGAAGCCTCGGCCGCTGATGCCGCTTACTTTGCCTTTTTGGCTTCGACGTCAGCTAGGGCCACCGAAGCTTTGAAACGCGCCCGTGAGGCCAGTCTGCCAACCTTTTTGCGGGAACGCTATGCCTATTTTGCCCTTCGTGCCCGGGCTTTGGTGCAGGATTCTTCTGGCACCCTTCAACTTTGGCGGGAGTTTGCGCCCTTATGGGCTCGGCATGACGTGATTGCTGGTCGTGCCTTGGCTTGGGTAGCCAGCGTCAAAAAGAACCGCCTTGCTGACTACTTAACGGTGTTTCAAGATTACCCGGCGCTTAGGGCCACTGTGTTCGTTTCGTTAGGCGGGGTAGCAACAAGGGAGTGGTCGGCCTACTTAGCCCAGAACCTCACGCGGTCGCAGCGCCGCTGGGCGTTGTATGCGCGGTTTGTTCTCGAAGAGCGCGATTTTGCCCCCGAAACCTTGCAAGGTCTGCTAGCCGCTGACCCGAGGGGGCGGCTGGCTTTGGCGGCTTTCTATAGGATGGTCGAAGAGGTTGAGCGTGAAGCCGGAGTCAGCCGTCTGATGGCGCTTACCTTTGACCCCGCAGACCCCCTGCCTGCAGAGGCGTCAGTCGAGGACCGCCAGCTGGTCAAGACTCTACGCCGAAAGGGTTTATACACGGCGCTGGTTGACACAGCAGTAAAAGCGGCTACCACGTCACGAACCTTTCGGCGTGCTTGGCTGACGCTCGCGGCTTACCTGGCGTTCTACGATGGGGATGATTCCCGTATGGTCACGCTCTACCACGATAGCCTTCGTTTCCCTGCGCACAATGCGGCCCAGCGCCACCAGAGCCACCTTTTAGGAACGATGACAGCGATGTTGGCACAACGGCATCGGCCTTGGGGTTTGGCTTTGCAACGCCGACTTGTGACGGACTTAGCGTGGGCCCGTTCGCTTGACCAGCCTGGCCACAATCGGGGGTTATACCATTCGTTAGTCGTGCTCGTGGCGCAAAAAGACCTGTTTGACGACCAACGAGATGCCGCAGCTCGCGCTTTTTCGACCCTGCAGTCTCAAACCTGGGATAATCCCTACCGTGTGCGACACCAAGACTGGTTTTGGGCGGCGTCCTGGGGCGCCAACGACCCGGTCAACCTTTTATTCGATGTGCTACTGCGTTCAAAGGATATTGCCGCCTGGCGAAAGTTCTTGGCGCTGGCTCCCGATCAACGATCCCCGCTTGACGAAGCCTTGACGGCACCAGGTTGGATCACGGTCGACGACCTCGATTACCTAGAAGCCTATAAAGCCCTACGCCAAGGTAAGCCTAATGTGGCTCTTCCTTTGGCCGAAAAGTTGACTCGTGACGGGTATTTTCTGGGAACTTCGCGCTGGAGAAACAACCGCTCGATCTTTCCCGCTAGGACGTTTGCCACCTCGACCGAAGTGGCTTGGGCCCACCCCTGGACGGGGCTAGGGCTGAAACCTACGAGCTTTCTCGGTGTAGCGCAACAGATGAAGGGGCTACAAACCGCACCGGTGCTGGTCCAAGCAAATTTTTGGTTGTCTCTTCAACTGACGGGCTTTCCGCTTTTGTTTTCGTCGCCTCCCAGCCCAATCAAGTTTGTGAATGACCTTTATTACTTTGGTTATGATGGGAACAATCCATCCCCCGAGACTGCCTTCCCCCTGGATGAACCGTCGCGTGCCGAAAGCTTTAGCCGGGAATTTCAGAGGTTTCAAGTTGGCGAGTTTGCGCCGGTGAATAAGGCTCTGGCTTTCTACCGAGCGGCAACCCACTCGTCTGACGCCGAATCGCAGGCTAGTGGCTGGGCGATGATAGCCTGGCTAACGGGCCATCACGAGCTGTATCGAAAACTTAAGCAGCCCTCGTTGCAAGGAACGACTGTCTTTCGCACCCTGTATTCTCATTGTGAAACCTTACGGAGTTTTTTGTGATTGAAAATCCTTTTTTGTTTTGCCCCCAATGCGGCTCACCAGGAGGTGAGTTTCTGCGGCATCACGAGTTTCGCTGTTCTGTCTGCGGACACCGCTATTTTCATAATGTCGCGGCGGCGGCAGGGGTTTTGGTGCGGGATGCTCAAAGACGGTTTTTATTTTTGCGCCGGGGGATGGAACCGGCGCGAGGGCTACTAGGGTTACCAGGGGGTTTTGTTGACCCCGGCGAAGGGGTTACTGAAGCCGTTGAACGGGAGGTTCGCGAAGAGTTAGGAGCAGAAATCTCCTCTCCCGTCTTTTTAGATGGCTACCCCAACCGTTACGCGTTTTCAAAAATCTGGTACCATACGCTGGATCTTTACTTTACCGCCGACATCTTGACCCCCCAGGCTCAGTGGACGCTGGATGCTCAAGAAGTCGCCGGCTTAGTGTGGATGCTTCCTGAAGAGGTCGACGAGACCGAACTGGCTTTTCCGTCTTTGCGGCACCTGTGGCGTGATTGGAAAGCGGGTCGTTGGGAAGACAAACAAGTGACCCGGAATTTAACCCGGTAGCAAAAGGAGCAAGACGGTGAGTCATTTACGTTCTTTATACTTTGGCGGTGCTCTCGAAGCCATTAGCCAAAAGACTTTAAAGGCTTTTCAAGAGCATCGACCCAGTGAAATTATTTGGAATATCACCAGCCGATGCAACCTCAAGTGTCGGCATTGTTATGCTGATTGTGATCTGAATACCCTTCCCCAGGAATTGTCTCATACCGAGGCTTTGAACCTGTTAGACCAAATGGCTGAAGCCGGTGTCCCGTTACTGTTCGTCACGGGGGGGGAGCCAATGACGCGACCGGACTTTTGGGAACTTTTGGCGCGGGCTCAAACTCACGGGATTCGCGTTGTGTTGAGTACCAATGCCATTCTTATTGATGACGCGGCCGCAGATCGTCTTGTAACCTATGACGTGGATTATGTGGCCACCTCGTTGTACGGCCCGCCCGCCTTTCACGATGAGTACGTTGGCGTTCCGGGGTCATGGGTTAAAACTACCTCAGCCGTCAAACGGCTTCAAAAACGAGGGGTTAAAGTGGGCATTAAAACGACAGTCACAACGTCGACTTTGCCGTATTTTTACGAAGTTTGGCAAACTGCCAAAGATTTAGGCTGTGGCCTTTTGTATGCCTGCGATCTGGTCGAAACCGGTCGGGCAGGCAGTGCCGCTTTCGCTACTGCGGGCCGCGAAAGTCGAATCTCGCAGGCCGAGTGGCGTCAGTTGGCCGATTTTATGATCGACGATATCCTGAAAGACCCCTACCACGGGATGGAATATGACATCGGTGCCTTACCTTCGATCGCGATCTACGCGCAGAAAAAGCTACAAAAGTTGGGAATTGATGTTAAAAAGGGCGTTGACCGGATGAAGATCAAAAGCGCCTGTCCCGTAGGCAAGGGCCTCATGGGCATCAATGCCGAGGGGGGAATTCTTCCCTGCAGTTTTGTCCAGGACCTCACGGTGGGCAATGTGCGAGAGCTAGGAATCCGAGGCGGCGCTGACAAGTTGTTTGAAATTGGCCGAACTCCTGTCGAAGGAAGTTGCGGGCCTTGCGAGGCGGCTGAGTTGTGCCGGGGTTGCCGGGTTAAGGCTTGGCATGACGGGAACCTGATGGGGGGCGATCGGACCTGTATTCTGGCGTGACCAACGGAAACCGAAGGCGAAAGGTGCTCCCTTCGCCTTCGCGGCTTTCAACGGCAACGGTTCCTCCCCACCGCTTCACCAACGATTGCACGATGGCGAGACCCAGACCTGAACCTTCGACCCCCGACGCTGACGGTGATCGAAAAAATCGTTCGAACACATGGGGCTGGTCTTCGTACGGAATACCACACCCGGTGTCGCTGACAGCAAGTTCGACAGCTCTTTCCCTTCCCGGTGCTGACCGGTTCTCGGCTTGGAGCGTAATCCGGCCCGCCACGGTAAACTTCAAGGCGTTATGCAAAAGGTTCGAAACTACTGTTAACAACTGCGTGGGTTCAGCTCGGATGCTGAGTCCTGGTTCCACGAGGACCTCCCAACCCAACTGTTGGGCGACAGCCTGGGGGCGGGCCGCTTCTGCCGCAGCGAGGCAAACGGCCGTTAAATCAGCCACAGGAACCTCTGACTCTTGTTCACTCAATTCATCCAAGCGTGCCAACGTGACTAACTGGGTTATCAAAGACGATAGGCGGTCCAAAACCGGAGTCATATCGGCTAAAGCCTGGCGGTATTCTTCGACGGTACGGGGGCGCTGACAGGTAACGCTGTGTATCGTACGAAGAATCGCCAGGGGAGTTTTGAGTTCGTGAGAGGCATCGGCGGTAAACTGTCTCTGGGTCCGAAAGGCTTGCTCGACGCGTTCCAGCATCTCGTCAAAGGTTCGGGCAAGGCGGCCTAGCTCATCGTCGTTCGTCTGAAGTCCCAACCGGGCGGTGAGGTTTTGGCTCGAAAATCGTTGTGCCGTTCGGGTTACCAGATCAATGGGCCTAAGGAGCTGGGCAGCCAGAAAGTACCCTGAAGCAGCGGCCAAGGGCAACAAAAACGGCAGGGTCAGCAGAATCACCGTCAACAGGTGGGCCAAGGTTTCTTGTGTTGTGGTCAGATCTTGGGCGACCTGCAAGTAGCCCAAAACCACTCCGCTGTCACGAATTTGATCGGTGTAGACAAGTAAGCCTCGCGCTTCGTCAAAACGCGGACCCTGGTACGGTAGTGGCGAGGGTAGACTGTGGGCAAGAACACCCGAGGAACGCAGAACGGCACCTTGTACTGAAAGAATCCGTTCGGTGAAGCCCTCCGGATGATCTTCAGCGGTACTACCTTCACTCAAGTTATCCGGTAACTTCATAATGCCTTCCTCAATATTGAGGCTAGCTTGAATTTGATTTGAGGCTACGCGTAGGCTATCCCGTGCCGTTTGGTTTAAAAAGAGTGCCGACGAAACATACAATGCGGTGCCCAAAATGGCAAAGGCCAGAGATAGCAATAGTGTGACGGTAAAGGCAAACCTTGCCCTCAAAGAAAGCGGTTTCACTGAGGCTGCTCGACCAGGCGTGAAGGCTCGATCAGGCGGTACCCCAGGCCGCGTAGGGTTTGAATCATTTTGCCGCCCAAAGGCCCCAACCGTTGGCGCAACGTTTTGATGTGTACCTCCACGACGTTTGATTCATGCCAGGTGTCGCGGTTCCAGATCCGGTCGGCGATGTTGTCACGTGAATAAATTCGGCCTGGCTGACGAAGCAAAAGTTCCAGAATGGCGTATTCTTTTCCCGGCAAAGCAATCGTCTGTCCGTCAAAAATCACCTCGTGTGTTGCCGTATCGACCTGAAGCTTTCCCAGCTGGAGTACCGTTGATTTGACCATCCCCGGAAGACGACGGCTAACGGACCTCAAGCGTGCCATCAGTTCATCAAATTCAAAAGGTTTGGCCAAATAGTCATCCGCACCGGCGTCAAGACCTTTCACCCGGTCGCCTACGGCATCAAGTGCTGTCAGCATGAGGATGGGCGTGGTGTTTTTTTCCGCACGGAGTCGGCGGCAAACCTCCACCCCGCCCAGCTTCGGCAACAGCAGATCGAGGATCATGACGTCATAACAGCTACCACGGGCGGCCTCGAGGGCGGTAAGCCCGTCGGTCGCGGTATCCACCGCGTGGCCGTTTTCTTCTAGGCCTTTTTTTACGTAGCGGGACAGCGCCGGTTCATCTTCTACCAGAAGCAAGCGCAAAATATCCTCCTTTGGTTTTACGTTATCCTCTTTGAGTTTAGGTCCACAAGATGAAGTTTTCATGAACTTCAGGGCTTTTGAGAAATTCCCGGGGTTTCGGGGCTTGGTATTTTTCAACAAGGTTGCTACGATCATTCGGCTTTTCAAGCAGGACAGAGGGGGTTGAGATGAGGCGATTGGATTTTCTTGCGGTGACGTTGCTCGCGTGGGCCTTGGTGTCCTGTCAAGAGCAGACACCAGTAGCTTCCCAGGGGGCTTCAGTCCCAGCTCAACCAACGCCAGCAGTAGCAGAAGCGGCGTCGCAGCCTTCGCCCACCTCCCCTGCTCAAGGAGACTGGGGCGATCCCGCTCTGATTGCCAAGGTCCCTCTGCCTAAGGCTCCCGCCGACCACCTGTTCACCTGGAAAGACATCCAGGCCCAGATCGCTTACGGGCAAGCGGCGCACTTGCGCAATTTTTCGATGACCGAGGACCAATGGAACGCTGCTGTTCAAGGTTACGATCAAAAAGCCATAGCCGAGATTGCAACCCGAAAATACGCTTACCCCGCGCTGTTAGATGCCCTGCGCAAAGTGCCCCGTCCGTTTTTGGCGTATAACTATGAAAAAGACGAGCAAAAGACAAATATCCTCGAAGACTACAACACCATCATCGATATTGGCTGGGGGGCAACCATGTCCGCACCCAGCATTCAGGCCTTCATGACAGCCCAGCTCCACCCCACCAAAAATATGGTTGCTCTAGAAATCGGCACCGGTTCAGGAAGTCAGTCTGTGCTTTTGTCGTACCTGGTAAAAAAGGTTTATACCATCGAAGTTCGCCAGCCCTTGGGGGAACGCGTTTCGCATGTTTTAAAGGCCATGGGTTACAATAATATCGAAACCAAGATTGGTGACGGCTATTATGGCTGGAAAGAAAAGGCCCCCTTTGACATCATTATTGTCACCTGCCAGGCAAACCACATTCCCCCTGCGCTCGTGGAACAGCTTAAACCCAACGGGGTGATGGTGATTCCTGTAGGACCTGCTTGGTCTCAAAATCAGCAAATGCTTAAGGTTTGGAAGGACCCGAAGACCGGTAAGATCGTCGCGCAACGAATCTTGCAAAAGACCAGCTTTATTCCCATGCTGGGAGCCAACGAAGGAAAAAACTAAATGCCTTCGAAGAAGTATTTCTGGCCTTTGTTTTTTGTCAGTACTTCAACGATCGCTCTTGAAGTCTCGTTATTGCGGTACTTTGCCGTCACCTCTTGGCAAGCCTTTGGGGCAATGGTCATTAGTATAGCCTTGATAGGGTTTGCCGTCAGCGGAACTGTCCTTACGCTTGCCCATAATTTCTTTCGTAAGAATTCTGGCATTAAGTTGCTCACCGTGGCCTTTTTGTACTTGATTACCATCCCGCTGAGTTTTTTGCTGGCCAATGGTGTTCCCTTTAACCCCAATAAGATGCTCAACGCACATGAGATTGTGGCCGAGGTCCTGCACCTGACCGAGTACATGCTCCTGTTTTTTATACCTTTCTTTTTTGCCGGTTTGTATACGGGCTTGGTTTTTATTCATCATCACGACGATATCGGCAAGATTTATTTCTTTGACTTGGTGGGGGCAGGAACGGGCTCGCTTTTGGTGTTAGTCGCGATGTTTTTTATCAGCCCTTTTGCTCTAGCAGAGTTTGTCTTTTTGCTGGCGTTTTTGGCGTTTGGGCTCACCGCGGCACAGTCTGGGCTTGGTGTCAGGGTTTGGGGAAGTCTTGCTGCGGCTGCGGTACTTATTTTGGGTGTCTACCTTTGGCAGAATCATGCCGATTACAAAGCCTACAAACCGATTCGGCAAGCTGAGTTGGTGGCAGGCAACAAGCCGCTGTTGGATCACCCTGTACTTTCGCCCATCGGTATCATGGAAGTCTTGTCCAATGCTACCGAAAAGGCAACCCTACCGCTTTCCGACGAGTTTTCACTTTTGGTACCCGACGGAAAGATCCCCGACATTTACCCCGGCTTTTATCTTGATGGCAACCGCTTAGACGGCCTGGTTACCGCCGAACCGGATACGCGCTTCATTCAATACAACCTCTATGCGGCGCCTTTTTTGCTCAAAACCCATCCGCAAGTCCTGATCATCGGAAGCGGTGGCGGGTTCTCGACGTATCAGGCGCTGACCCTGGGTGCCCGCCGTGTTAAGGTCATTGAATCGAACCCCTTTTTGATTGATTTGCTAAAAAACCGCTTTGCCAAGTTAAACGGCGGACTCTTTCAACGTCCCGAAGTTCAGGTCGAAATTAATGACGGTCGTAGTTTTGCCCTTCGCGAAACCCACAAGTATGATCTTTTGCAAATCTCGGATGCGGCCATTGCCGCCAGACCCGACGAGAACTACTTGCTCACGACTCAGGCTTTCGCCGATGACAGTCGTCTGTTAAAACCCAATGGTATTCTGACGGTGAGCATGGATGTGACCGATAACTTCTTTTACGCCCTTCGTCTTTTGCGTACCCTGACGGCCTATTTTCACGAGCGAAAGGTTGACCCCTCAGACCACATCGTCATTCTGCGCAGCCTATTCAAGATGTTGTTCATGGTAAAAAACTCGGCTTTTACCGCCGCAGAAGTCACTCAGCTTCGTCAATGGGCTGGTAACCTAGGTTTTGATGCGGTCTATTTTCCCGGGGCAACAGGCCAGGAAACGATTTTTAGTTTAGCGCCGTTTATCCCCGTTTTGGCCCAAGAAAAGGGCACGGACTCGTCTATAGGCCAAGATTCCCTGTTGAAAGATGATGAGTTTTTCAGGCTGGCCAGCGCTCTTATCTCAGGTAAAACCCGTTTGCAGCGAGGAATCTTTGATTACCGCCCGTCGACCGACGATCGCCCCTACTTTTTTTCGCTGTTAAGCCCCGATCGCCTTGTTCCTGCGCTCAAGACGTACGAGCTTGGTGGTCTGCCTCAGCAAGAGGTAAATTCTCTCGTTTTATACGCCGAGTTTGCCAACGTCTTGGTTTTTGCGTTTCTCATTGTGTTGATTCCTGTGGTAGCCAGGTTTTGGCAACGTCGAACAACCCACCTCGGGGTGGGGTTCTTCTCGAAGAGTCTGGTTTACTTTGCGTCGTTGGGGTTGGGCTTTCTGTTTATCGAAATCGTTTTGATTCAAAAGCTAGCCTTATTTCTGGGTGACATTATCTATTCTTTTACGCTGGTGCTCTCAAGTATCCTCGTTTTCGCCGGGGTGGGGTCCTTCCTCTCCGAACGCATTCGACGGGCCGCTTTTTCTGTTCGCGTGGCGGCTGGCGTTGTTTTGTTGGGTATACTCTTTACCGTTTTCGTCTTACCAGATTGGATTCGGGCGTTGGGAACCTTGGCGTTTCCCCTTCGGCTTCTCCTCTCGTTTTTCTTTGTCATGCCCCTCGCTGTTCCACTAGGGTTCTTTTTTCCCCTTGGCTTGGGACAGTTAACGGGAAATCGACGCAGTTTTGTTCCCTGGGCGTGGAGCATCAATGGGGCTTTTTCGGTTGTGTCGACGGTGAGCGCACGAATCTTGTCGCAAACCTATGGGTTTTCGCTCGTTTTGGCCTTAGCGGCCGCACTCTATTTGCTAGCGGCCCTGACCTTTC
>JAJXVP010000093.1 GCA_021782055.1 bacterium
ACGGTTACCGGTCCTTCTGGCAAAGGCAGTTTGCCATTGACAAGCCTAACGCCCGAAAGCACGCCCCCCTGGGGCGGACACACGCTCACACGGGTCAAGGTGAGGGGGGTCTGAAACAGTTCAAACAGCACACTGTCGTGCTGGGCTAAGCTCACTGGCTGGCTTAGGTCAAATCGGAATAGTGGCCCCATGGCAACCGGTTGGGACTCAAGAGGTTGAGGACCCAGAGCTTTCATCATTGCCAGGGGTGCCAAACCCCTAGGCTCGGGAACCGGCCTAACCCAGCGGGGAGTGGCTAGGTCGTCGGCAAACGACAAGGGCGAACCCGCCACCAGCGAAAGCTGAATATGATGCCAGTCGGCTTCACTGGTGTTCTCGATCACTGCCCAACCTTGCAAGGTGGGACGAGGCCCCAGCAAAAGCCGGTAGGACGTTCGCCAGACCGGGGCCTCATCCTCGTACCCGAGTTTGACGTTAAGAGCCCCCTTACCGGGGAACAGAATCTTGACCTGTTGGCGGCGAGCGTCCTTACCAGCGGCCAGGCGTTCTAAGGCCAAAGCTAACTGATGGCGTACCGCCACATCCTCGATTTGAAACGACGCTATCGCCGTCAGAGGGAAGCGTTTTAACCCGTCCGGGGTGTCTAAGGTCACTAGCTCCTCTTGCCGACGACCCAGGGCCGACTCAATGGTTTCGGTATCGACCCCGACAAGCCGTCCGATGACCGGGTTAGGCGCGTTCACACGCACTTCTAAGCCCCGCAACTGCGGCAACAGTGACGAAAGACCCCCCTCCCCGCTCAGATCGGGGGTATACTCGGCCAAGGCATGGGCCAAGGGTTCTTGAACCGGAAACGATACTTGCGTTCCTGGGGCACCTTTAATGGTCAACGATTTGAGCAGGTCATTGAGTTGCCCCTTATCGAGGGCCAGAACCAACGTGGTCGGGGCATGGATTGTTCCCGCTCGCTCGACGTATTCGACACCACTGGTATATAACACCACCCGGGTTACCGGCAGGTTCGGGGCAGTTTGGGCCTGCAGGCCCACTGTAAGCCCCACCAGGACCACCAAGACAGCGAACGCTTTCATAAATTTCCCCCCCCTCCTCTTACGGAAGCGTCTTAATTTCGGCTTCCATCGAAGCCTGCAGGTTTTGTTGAATGTAGACGCGAATTTTTTGTTTGGTATCCCCCGATGGGGCCAGATCAAACAGCAGAACGTACATTAGCCCGCCCTCGACAGGCCGAGTTCCAAAGACCACGGCCGAAACCTTGGCAAGAACGCCTTTGAGTTTAAGCTGAATGTCTACCAACTTGGTTCGTACCGGAATCGCCACCGAGTTTTCAAACAAGCAGGCCATCCCCACTGAGCTTATGTCCACGATCCGCCCAGACCGGGTTTTGTCACCCACGACCACATTGAACGTGGCATTGTCTTGGCAGGTCACCCGCAGGTAGCGGCGGCGTCCCCGAGCTTCGTTGGCTTCCAAAGCTTTGAGCAAAATTTCGGTACTCTTTTTTAGCCCCAACGACAACTTGATAAATCCGCAGGGTACCGACAGGTCCATCAGGTACTTCTGGGCCAGCTCGGGGTTGTTGTTGTAGGTCAGGATGCCGATCCGTACGGTCGCTGTCTCGGGGTCCTTTTGCAAGTTCCGGATAAAGACCTCCCACTCGGGCTCTTTCATCCCTTCATCCAAATTGATGAACAGAATCGAGTCCGGGTAGCGGGCCATGAGCCGGGGGACCTTGGCATGCTCACTCAAGAGGTACACGGCGTACTCGGCGTGAACAATCTCGAGGACCATCTCATTTTGGATGACACTGGCCGGGTACAAAAAAAAGACCTTTTTGCCTTCGTCATTTTGAACAGGCGAGGATGACTCATTCATAAAAATAAGCATACAGCGACACTGCCCGGGGCTCAAGCACCGAAAAACCCTCTTGGACAACTTTTGTCATCTCACTTAAACTAAGACTAAGCTAGAGGGAGGTCTGTTATCGCTACCATCCACGATGTCGCCCGGCTTGCCGGCGTTTCTAGTACCACCGTTTCGCACGTCATCAACCGCACCCGAAAGGTCGGCGCCTCTACCGAAGCCCGGGTTCATCAGGCCATCGAGACCCTCCATTTTGTCCCCAGCACCCTTGCCCGGGGCCTGCGAACCCGCTCCACCCGAACCCTCGGTGTTCTGGGCGATACCGTGACCAACCCTTTTTTTGCCGAAGTGATGGCAGGGGTCGAAGAAGTCGCCTTCGAAAAAGATTTCGGGGTACTCTTTTCGTTCACCGAGCGAAAAAAAGAAAAAGAATTGCGGATCCTTGAAGACTTTACGCGGCGCGGCGTTGAAGGGCTCATTTTGCTCTCGGTGCAAGAAGACGCGTCGCTCGAAAGCTTTGTTTCTTCGTGCCACATTCCCCTTATGCTATTTCAACGCCATCGCCCCGAATGGCCCTGTGACAGCCTTTGCACCGATGACCGGCGGGGCGGCAGTTTAGCGCTCGATCACCTTTTGGCCCTTGGTCACCGCCGTATTGCCTTTTTAAGCGGCAACACCCAACCTAGCAACTCCGCCAGCCTCCGCGAAGCCGTCTACCGCGAAAAGGTCAGTCAGTTGGACCCAGAATGGTCCGAAGCCTGGGTGGCCGACGCCAACTATACGTTTGAAGGCGGCTATGCCGCGACACTCCGCGTTCTGGGACTTCAGGGGCCCCGTCCCACGGCCTTCATTGCCATTTCGGACCGGGTAGCTTTGGGTTGCTTGGCCGCATTACGTCAGGCCGGCATCAGTGTTCCCGAGGAAATTTCCGTGGTGGGGTATGATAACCTCTCGTGGCTGGATTACGGCAACCCGCCGCTTACTTCGGTTGACCACCAGGCACGCGAGCAGGGTCGCCGCATGGCAGAACGAATTCTTCTTCGGGGCAAAAAAAACGATCTGCCTTTTGAGCAGATCGTCTTGGAACCGTTTTTAAAGGTACGTGGGACTACGGGTCCCGCTCTGGCTTAGGGCTTAGTAAAGATCACCGAGCTATTGTGTCCGCCAAACCCCAGGGTGTTGGACATGACAGCGCGAATCGTGCCTTTAACGCCGTGGTGCGGCACATAATCCAAGTCGCAACCAGCTTCAAGGTCAGGGTTATCCAAGTTGATCGTTGGCGGAAAGTACTGATCCCTCAGGGCCAGAATCGAGATGATCGCTTCGATCGCCCCAGTGGCTCCGATGCAGTGGCCTGTCATCGACTTGGTTGAACTCATCTTGAGCTTGTAAGCATGGTCGCCGAACACGACTTTCACAGCTTTTGTTTCGGTGGGGTCATTGATCTCGGTTGAGGTACCGTGAGCGTTGATGTAGTCGATCTCTTGGGGCTTGAGGCCCGCTTGGTTGAGTGCCATCTGCATCGCACGGATAGCGCCGGTGCCCTCCGGATGGGGACTGGTCAGGTGATAGGCATCACAGGTGATCCCATAACCGGCCAGCTCGGCGTAGATTTTGGCTCCCCGGGCCTTGGCATGTTCATATTCTTCGAGAATAAGCACGCCAGCGCCTTCGCCCATGACAAACCCTGAACGGTCCTTGTCAAACGGCCGCGAGCTCTTGGTGGGGTCGTCGTTGAACTTAAACGTGACCGCTTTCAGCACACAAAAGCCACCAATACCCATAAGGGTAATGGCCGCTTCAGTGCCACCCGAGATCATCACATCGGCCACACCATCGCGAATCCAGCGGGCGGCGTCGCCAATTGCATCGGTTCCTGCCGAACACGCCGTTAAAATCGAGTAACAGGGACCTTGGGCGCCGGTCAAAATGGCAATATTGCCAGGCCCTTCGTTTGAAATCAGCTTAGGAATCGACATGGGAGGAATCCGATTGGGCCCACCGCCGGCAAAGATCTTCTCGTAGGCGATTTCGAGGGATTGTACCCCGCCAATGCCGTTCCCCAGCACCGTACCAATACGTTCGGGCGCAATGTTGTCACCGACCTTCAAACCTGAATCTTCTAAGGCTTGAAGTGCGGCATAGGCGGCAAACTGACTAAAGGGGTCCATCTTGCGTGCCTCTTTATTGTCGAGGTAGCGGGACGGATCAAAATTTTTGACCTCGCCGGCAATCTGGCAAGGCATGGTCGACGCATCAATATGGGTGATACGGCCAATACCGCTTTGGGACGCCTGGATGGCGGCCCAGGTTTCTTCGACACTGTGGCCGAGGGGATTGACGGTACCAAGACCGGTAACAACAACTCGTCGGGACATGGCTGACTCCTCTCTACATACCCATGCCGCCGTCCACCGACAGCGCCTGACCCGTGACATAAGTCGACAGGTCGGACGCCAAGAACAGGGCGACGCGGGCGATTTCTTCGGCCGAGCCCATACGGGCCATCGGGATACGGGCAAATAACGCTTTTTTCTGGTCTTCGGTCAGTTGCTCAGTCATTTCGGTGCCAATAAAGCCGGGGCAAATAGCATTGACGCGCACCCCACGCGGCGCTAACTCTTGCGCCAGGCTTTTAGTAAGACCAATCAAACCAGCCTTCGAGGCGGCATAGTTGGTTTGACCGGCATTACCGTGCAGACCCACGACTGAACTCATGTTGATGATCGAACCACCACGGCGGGAGAGCATCGACATCGACACTGCTTTACAAATGTAAAAGGCGCTGGCCAAGTTGACACGCAGAACTTCGTTCCAAGCGTCGGAGGGCATTCGGGCAATCAACCCATCACGGGTAATCCCCGCATTGTTGACGACAGCATCCAGGCCGCCGGATTCTTTAAGAATCTCTTTGATCAGCGCGGTGATGGCCGCTTCGTCGGCAACATCCACCGCATGGTAATGCACCTTGGTTCCCGCTTCGACGGCAACCGCTTCGAGGCCAGCGAGGTCGCCCGGAGTCCGTGACAACGTGTAGACTTCGGCGCCGTTCTTAAGAAACGTCTCGACAATGGCTCGGCCGATCCCTTTGGAACCGCCGGTGACCAGGGCTTTTTTTCCGGTTAACAACATCACTGCTCCCTTTTACCCGATTTGCGCGATTTGTTCCAGTTTACCCGCCGGCAGACAGGCGGCTTCGGGGAACTGCGCCTTCCACAGGCCCGCTAAAACCGTGCCGGGCCCCGCTTCGATTACTCGGGTATACCCTGCGGCGGCTAAGGCGGCTTCTTCGGTCGTCCAGCGTACCGGAGACGTCACCTGACGAACGGCCAGAGTTTTGGCTTCGGCGCCGGTCCGTACAACAGCTCCCGTCACGTTAGAATACAACTCAAGCTGGGGGTCGGCGAAACTCAGTTGGTTAACAGCTTGTTCTAAAGACTCGGCCGCGGACTTGAGGAGCGGCGAATGGAACGGTCCCGATACTTTTAACGTGATAACCCGTTTTGCCCCGGCGGCCTTCAGAACGGCTTCACCCGCCTTGAGGGCTTCGGCTGTTCCCGAGATCACCACCTGTACCGGCGAGTTGTAGTTAGCACCAAAAAGGTTAGGAATATTTTCTTTGGTTAGCACCGCATCCACTTGTTCGGGGCTCAGTCCCAAAACGGCGGCCATACCCGGCTCACCGGCACTACGGTTGAGGGCCGCAGCGGCTTGAGCCATGAACTCGCCCCGTTGCCGAACCAAGGGGAAGATTTTTTCAAACGACAAGACCCCAGCCCAAGCCAAAGCGGCGTATTCGCCAAGACTGAAGCCGGCAACGCCTTGTGCGTTCACGCGCCGTTCGCGTAAAACCACGGCGACCGACAGGTTGGCTAAGGTCACAGAAATCTGGGTATTGACGGTCTCTTTCAGCTGTTCTTCGGTTCCATGGGCTAACAAGGCATGAACATCGACACCCGTCGTTTGCTGGGCTAAAGCGAATAAATCGCGCACCTCGGACGAAGCGTCGTACAGATCTAAAACCATGCCGGGATACTGGGCTCCCTGGCCGGGAAACAAAAAGGCTGTCTTCATAGCACCTCGCAGGTGAAGGGAATGGCCGCAACTTTAGCGTTTTAGCCGAAAAATGGGAAGAGGTGACGAAAAACCCCTCTTTAGGGGCTTGTTTTGGGAGCCTTTCTGCATGAAGCTTGTAAAGGTGGAGGACTGAATGGATACGGAGGCTCCTCAGGTGCTGGTGGTCGATGACGACCCCACGGCACGCGATGTAGCTATGAGGATGCTCAAACGCTTAGGCGTTCAAAGTGCGGGAGCTCATGATGGTGAGGCCGCCCTTCAGCTGGTCAAAGCCATTCCCTTTGCCGCAGTCTTTATGGACTGGGAGCTACCTGACAGCCCCGGCAGTGTGGTGGCCCAGCGCCTACGGGAGCTGAAACCCGAACTCCCGATTATTGGCCTGTCCGGCTATTCTCCCGAAGACACCAACCCCTCGATTTTTGACTTGTACTTAACCAAGCCGGTCACCACCAACGATTTTGCCCGCGCCCTGAAACGCCTTCATGTCCCGTTGAAAACCGATTAGGTCCCACTGAAAGCCGATTAGATTGTCTCTTTTAGTTCCAAGGTCACCTCGAGGTTAAGCCGCACCAACTCGCCCATCGACCGGCAGCCACGAAAGTCATCGTTCTTATGAAAGTGGGCCAACCCTGCCGCCAACTGGGCCGTTTTTTCGGGGTTCGAGAACTCGCCGTGTTCCATGACGTCAAGCAGGTCGTTAATACGCCCCCAGTCCCCTTTGGCGCGGCGAGCCATCAGCGTACGTTCCTCGATCTGGTACTGCCTGATCGTATCCAGCGTAAGAATCTCCCAAACAACATCGACGATGGGTTTATTTTCTTTGTGGAACTGCGGCAAATACACCCGAATGTCGCCTTCGTAGCTCTGTTGGTCAAAGTCGATGGCCCGAACCCGGTACTGCTCCTCGTCAAAATCCATAGTCACGTCCATGACGTAGTTGTAGGACCGCATATCGCCCAACAAGCGCACAAAACAGCGCTCATTGAACTTGACGAATTCTTTGGCGATACGGGCCCGGTTAATGCCCGGCCGCTGAAAGTAGTCTTGCAAGAACACATCGCCAGGCAAACCTACGATGTGTTCCTCGACGAGGGTCGAGCCCTGCACCAAAAAGTTGATGTTGTTAGGGCTTAAAAGGTGCTCGAGCTCGAGCCCCGCAACCCGGCTGGCGTCGGCCTTCTTGATATAAAAGTAATCGTGGTTGTCGTTGTATTGGTTGACGACCTTGATGCGGAACGGTTGAGAGTTGGCAAAATGGCAAAAATCGATACGTTCGACAAACAAGTGGCGCACAGCACTCATGTCGCCCGCCATCTTGAGCAGGCAGTACAGGCGCTTGAGGTTGTCTTCAAGCTCTTCGCGCACCGGCGGCGGGTAGATTAACAGCTCCCACAGTGAGTCGCCGCCTTGATGATCCTCAAGGGCCACGGCCTCACTCCACGACAGCAGGTCTTCGTAGCGCAGACGAAAGTCCTGCTCGCGCTCGTAGTCCTTGAGGTACAAGTGAAAACGTGGCGACACAGAAAAGGCCGGCTTTTTTCGAGAAATACGGACTTCGCCAGGGTTTTCGGAGCGAGGAGGCATAGTTTCATTCTAGATTGCCGCCGAGTCCCCGATCAAGCCTTTTCTTAGCCTTGGGCTTTTGATTGACGCCCCGCCAAAGAAAAGACTATTTTGAGGCTCTGAGGAACCCATGACTGAAAAAACTCTCCCCTTCAGCCGCGACGAGCTGGAAACCCTTGCCCAACAGGTACCGACGCCGTTCCATATCTACGACGAGGCCGCTCTTCGCCGAAATGCAAAGTCCTTTGCCCAGGCTTTTTCTTGGGTACCGGGCGGCTTTCGCAATCATTTTGCGGTCAAAGCCCTGCCCAACCCGCATATTCTTAAGCTACTTCATGAAGAGGGAATGGGCGCTGACTGTAGCTCGATGGCCGAGCTTTTGCTCTGCCAAGCCGCAGGAATTCCCGGGGATCACATCGTGTTTACCTCGAACGATACCCCTGCCGAAGAGTTCCGCAAAGCCGACGAGCTGGGAGCTCTGATCAACCTTGACGACCTTAGCCATGTTCGCTATCTGTACGAGGCCTTGGGAGGGCGCCTGCCTGAACGCCTAAGCTTTCGCTACAATCCAGGCCCCCTCAAAGAGGGCAATGCCATTATCGGTAAACCCGAAGAGGCAAAGTACGGTCTGACGCGGCCCCAACTGTTCGAAGCCTACCAAGAAGCCCAGAAGCTGGGAGCCAAGACCTTCTGCCTGCACACCATGGTTGCCTCGAACGAGCTCAACCCTGATTACTTTGTCGAAACCGCTCGCTTATTGTTTGAGCTGGCCGGTGAAATCCGCCAGCGCACCGGCATCAAGCTTGCTGAGGTCAACCTCGGTGGTGGTATCGGTATTCCGTACCGCCCCAGTCAGACGGCTGTCGACCTTGCCTATGTGGGCAGCAAGATTCACACTGCCTACCAGGAACTGATTGAAAAGAACGACCTCGCCCCTTTGCGGGTGGTCATGGAATGTGGGCGGGTCGTCACCGGGCCCTACGGTTGGCTGGTAACCCGAGTGCTCCATAAAAAAGCGATTTACAAGGATTATGTCGGGCTTGACGCCTGCATGGCTAACCTGATGCGGCCGGGTATGTATGGTGCCTACCACCACATTTCGGTACCTGGCAAAGAAAACGCCCCCCGCAAAGTCTACGATGTTACGGGCTCGCTGTGCGAAAACAACGACAAGTTTGCTATTGACCGCGAAATTCCCGACCCAGCCATTGGTGACCTTGTCGTCATCCACGATACAGGGGCCCACGGGCATGCCATGGGTTTCAACTACAACGGCAAACTTCGCAGTGCTGAGGTGCTTTGGTCAGGCCCTGGCCGCTGGAAGGTAATCCGCCGAGCCGAAACCTACTCCGACTTGTTCGCCACCCTCGATTTTCCTGGGTTGAAGCCTTAAGCGCATGCCGCTCTACATTATTGCCACACCTATCGGTAACCTTGGCGACATAACACTCCGTGCCCTGCAAACCCTGCGGGACGCCGATGTTATTGCCGCCGAAGACACCCGGCAAACCCTCAAGCTTTTGAATGCCCACGGCATTGTTAAGCATTTGATTTCGTGCCGAGCCGCCAACGAGGCCGAAAGTGCCCGAGGTATTGTTAAGCTGTTGAGTGAAGACAAGACCGTCGCTTACTGTACCGATGCCGGTACCCCGGGGTTGAGCGACCCTGGGTCGGTGCTCGTCCATACCGTCCGTGAAGCCGGTTACCCGGTGATCCCCCTCCCCGGCCCTAGTGCCTTTGCGACCTTGTTGAGTGTGGCCGGGTTTGGGGGCCGTACGGTTACCTTTGATGGCTTTCCTTCGCCCAAAGCGGGCCGCCGTAAAAAGCGGCTTGAAGAGCTCCTGGCGCGAGGCGAAGCCTTTGTGGTCTATGAGTCACCGTTCCGCGTGGTCAAGCTTTTGGCAGACTTGGCGACCCTTGAACCCTCGCGTCCCGTCGTTGTCGGCCGCGAAATGACCAAAGCTCATGAAGAATTCCTCTCGGGCACCTGTGAAAGTGTCTTGCAAGAGCTGAAAGACCGGCCTATACTAAAAGGGGAGTTTGCTGTCTTGGTCGCTTCGGCACATTTTACCGAAGAAGACCGCGAGGAAAGTTAAGGTTCCCCGGTAAAAGTGCCGATAAGGTGAACGAGGTGATTGGCCATGATGATTGACCGCATGGGTCCTGTGGAACCCGTCAAAAATCTCAATAAGACAGACTCGCCTAAAAAGGCGTCGGA
>JAJXVP010000094.1 GCA_021782055.1 bacterium
CTACTGATCCATTCGCCGTTCGTCTTGAAACCGCCCGCGAGGGAGTTTATCACGAGCATCAGCTTGCGGACCTTGCTGAGCCTCTCAAGCAAGCCTACCTTTTGCGGTCCCGCGAAGAAAACCACCACTTGGTTCGTATCAGTGAGGCTGTGCGAAATTATGTTGAGTTTGATCAGGCTGATTTTGAAACCGGACGACTGTTTTTTTATAAGACCGCCGATGTAATTATCTTGAATCAATCGCTCGAGGGGCTCAGTCTCGAACGTCAACGTCAAATCTTAGAAAATATCGTCGACGATTTGGTTCCCAAGGGCGCCTTGGTCCTCAGAACCGAACTAGACCGAAGTGCCCTGCCCGAAACTTTACGGCGCACGGGCGATCATGTTTTCCGTCGGGAATAAGAATTTACCATGCCTGATGACCGTCCTCTCATCGTCCAAAGCGACCATAGCTTACTCCTCGAAGTGCATCACCCGGCCTTTGAAGCCGCGCGCGACGAGATTTCACCGTTTGCAGAGCTAGAAAAATCTCCCGAGCATATTCACAGCTACCGGATGACCCCGCTTTCGTTGTGGAACGCCGCCGCAGCTGGACTCAGCTTAGACACCGTTCTTGAAACACTGGACAGACGTTCGAGGTACCCTATTCCCGAGAATGTACGTTTTTACATCAGTGAAACCCTAGGCCGTTGGGGCAAAATTCGGTTAGTTCCTACCCCGCGCGACGATGTTTTCGCTCTAGAAGTTGAATCTTCAGTTTTGCGGCAAGAAATCCTAGCGCATCGTACCCTCGGAGCGCTCTTAGCGGTTCACGAGGGCAAACTTGTCGTTAGCCTCACCAGCCGAGGAACCTTTAAGCAAGAAATGATTAGGCTGGGCTACCCGGTTCAGGACTTAGTGCCTCTGAGGCCAGGCGCGCCCCTGGAGGTCAAACTCAAACAGCAAACCGAAGACGGACGGGAGTTTTCTCTCCGTGATTATCAAAAAGACGCGGTCGCCGCTTTGTTGGGCGATGGGCGCCCCGGCTTGGGCTATGGGACCATTGTTTTACCCTGTGGCTCGGGCAAAACCGTTGTGGGGCTCGAAGCGCTTGCCCAGCTCAAGACGCGCACCCTTGTTCTGACCACCAACGTCGCGGCGGTGCATCAGTGGCGTGACGAGTTGTTAGAAAAAACTACCCTAAGACCCGAGCAAATCGGCGAATACACCGGCGATCGAAAAGTCGTTTCTGACGTTACCGTGGCGACGTACCAGGTTTTGATTTGGCGCGAAAATAAGCAGGCAGAGTATCCTCACTTCTCCATTTTTCGAGAGCATGCCTGGGGTCTGATTATTTACGACGAGGTCCACCTGCTTCCGGCGCCTGTCTTTCGGGTGACCGCCGAGTTACAAGCCGTTCGGCGGCTGGGTCTAACGGCTACCTTGGTTCGCGAGGACGGGGCCGAGGCCGATGTTTTTTCGCTGGTCGGGCCCAAACGCTTTGATGTCCCCTGGAAGGTTCTTGAAGCCCGAGGCTGGATTGCCAAAGCCTTTTGTACCGAAATACGGGTTGAGCTTCCCGTTCACCTGCAAATACCCTACGCCGTGGCCTCTTCGCGCGAGAAATTTCGCCTGGCCAGCGAGAACCCCCTTAAACTTGAAATTGTCCGGGAACTGATTGCTAACCACCGCGAAGACGCCATCCTGGTGATCGGGCAATACCTCGATCAACTGAAAGATTTGGCGCGGTCCCTCAATGCCCCCCTGATCACGGGTAGCATTCCTAACGCCAAACGCGAACAGCTGTACCAAGAATTTCGTGATGGAAGAATTAGGGTCTTAGTGGTATCCAAGGTAGCTAATTTCGCGATTAACCTTCCGGATGCCTCGATGGCGATCCAGGTTTCGGGAAGCTTTGGGTCACGACAAGAAGAAGCCCAGCGTCTGGGTCGAATTTTGCGCCCCAAACAGCGCAACGCTTGGTTTTATACCATCATTAGCCGTTCTACGGTCGAAGAAGATTTTTCTGCTCACCGGCAAAAGTTTCTGACGGAACAAGGCTACAAATACACCATCGATTTGTGGAACGAAAAAGAATTAGTGGTGGGAACGGTCTAGGTCAATTCCCGCGCGTTTGAGAGCATGCTTCCAGAGGTTGAGAAAAATGGTGACCAAGGCGACCACAATCCCAATCCCGACAAGCTCAAGAATTCCTCCTGCCAGACTACGGTTTTTCGCCAGACCGTGAAAAAGCGGCAAACCAAAGAGCGTTCGCAAGCCGACCACCGCCCCCAAGCCCGCACCGACAGCGAGGGGAACACTGGTGATAAGTTCCAAAAAAATCCAGAAGAGTTTGGGGAGAGGTTTTTTGACCTTTTTCATTTTGTTTAGTCTATTCCCAAGCCCCCGATCAAGAAAAGCCCCCTCTAGGCGTCGTGCCCCTTTTAATTTGCTGTCGTTGAGCTTAAAATGACAGTTTATATGAACCGAGACAGTGCCGTTTGGGAAAGTTGGAAACGCGCCCTTGTGACCCTGCCAGACACCACGTTTTTTGCCTGGATGCGTCACTATTTGGGGCCGTTACAAACCCCTTTCAACAAACAGAACCTCATCCAAGACCTCATCCAACGGGTATCGTCGCCCGAAACGGCTCGTGTCAGGCGTTTGTTGCTTACCGATAGCGACTTAGACATTCTAGCGGCGCTCAAGCACCTTGGGCCGAGGTCGGTACCAGACCTTGCCAACTGGCTAGACCTGTCAGAAGCCGTGCTTCGCTTGCGCCTTTTGAACCTGGAAGAACGGTTGTGGCTCTTTCATCAGACCACCCCCCAGGTTTTATATCAGGTGTCACCGTTCACCCTCGACAGTGCGCTGGAGGGCGTTTTAACCGAAACCCGTTTTTATGCGGGCTTGCCAGCGCAGACGCCCCATAATGTCATACCGTTGGCGACCGAGGCTCACTTTTTAGCCCTCTACGCAGCCTTAGACGAGTTCCCTCAAGAATTGACCCAGGGTCAAACCTGGAAGAAAAAGCCCCGTGCAGAACTGCTGGCAAAGTTTGAGGGACTCACCCAAGAAGAAGGTGTGGATAAGCTTTTACGAGCCTGTGAAAACCTTGGACTGGTTACCTGGGAGGGGCCGCTTTTACGGCTGGTTGACAGCTACTGGGAGGACTTGGGCCGTTTAGCAGGCACCGACCGAACGGCCTTGCTTTCGACCTCGTTCGGTCCCTGGAAGGGGCCTTTTCTTAATGAAGCCGCCCGGGGCTTTTGGGAATTTGCCAGCAAACTTCGCCCATCGACGGCTTATTCGTGGCGAACTCTTCGCCGATTTTCAGGCCAGATTTTTGCATGGCGTACGCCCGAAGACCGCGAAGCGCTTTTAAAAGCTTGGACAACTATCGGCCTGTTCCTGCCCGGCCCAGAAAACGACACCTGGGTGTTCCACCCCCCTCAGGTTACCCCAGGCCCCACCATCCTTGAAGCGAACTTTGAGTGGCGACTAGCACCTGGCAGTCCCTGGTCCGAAGCCTGGTCAGCTGTTCGGGCGTCTCGTCTGCTCAGAGGTGACCGACTAAGTCATTTTGAACTTACGAAAACTCGGGTTCAGCACGCCAGTGCTAGGGGACTTGCAGCGAGCACTTTGCAAAAGGCTCTCAGTACCCTGATTGGACACGCCCTGCCGCAAAACATTGCCGTCACCCTTAACGAATGGGAGGCGCAAACCCGGCAAGTTCAACTGTGGTCGGGCTTGGTTTTGCGAGTCGACCCGGCCAAGGTCCCCCTCCTTCAACATGCCGAGCAGTTTCCCCAGGCCGTCTTAGAAACCCTGGCCCCGGGGGTCTTTCTTATTGATCCCGAGAGTCTTGATCTGGTTAGCCGCGACCTGCAACAATTAGGTTTGCCGCCCCTCCCCCCTCCTCAAGCGGCCAAAAGGACACAGGATGGCAGTCCCTGGAGCTTTTCGCGCTGGTCGGCTCCGTTACCCCTGGCGACCGAAGCACCACTGCCGACTTGGGTACCGCCGGTTGACCCTCTTCCTGCCCAAACGCTGACGGAGCAATGGCAAAAACTAATCGAAGCTTCCCCCCTGCACGAAGAAGAAAAGGAAGAGCTGATGGGTCGGTTAAGACGCCGCCTTATGATCGAGGAACGCCAGCTGGCCTACCCTGTCACTCATAAAGAAAAGCTCGAAGCTCGAGGGCTGGATTTCTTAGGCAAGTTGCGGCTTTTGGAACAAGTCCTGGCTAATCCCTTTGATTTGGTAGAGGTTGAAACCCGCCAGGCCGAACCGACGGGGGCGTTGACCCTTCGTCCCCTCAAATTAGACCGTCAAGCCAACGAGGTGCTCTTAAAGGCGCAAGACCCCGACAGCGGCAAAGTGTACCTGTTGCCGATCAGCCGGCTGACTCGTGTTAGGCGCCTGAGGGGAAGTCTTAGTTGAGAGAATCCTGGACGTATCGCCGTTTGGCCTATCCCGGTTGGAAAAAACGCGTAGGGCCACTGAAAGAAGCCAGGTTCTTCCCCAGTGTTAGGGTTTTGGGGTCAGCGACACAGGGATCGGTGTCAACGATACAAACTTCGGTCTTCACCGCCTCGGCTGTTGAACTTTTTCGCAAAACCGACACCCGAGCCGTTATTCTGTCGCGAGCAGGGCAAGACTCTCGCCTTTGGGAAGCACAACCCGGCGAGCTTGATACCCCTTTTCGTCTATTTTCGGTGACAAAATCGTTGTTTACGCTCCTGTGGGCGGCACTCCGTCTTGAGGGCCCGCTCCCTGAGGGGGTTACTCTGGGGGATCTTGGCTTGCCGTTTCGGTACGCTGTTCCCCCCGAGCTCACCGTCGAACACCTCTGGCGCATGGCCAATGGTATCCGTTTTCACGAATCCTTTCGCTGGGGCTCGGAACAGGTTCGTACCTTTTTGCATCCCGACTCCCGCCGAACCGTTCTTGATGCCCGCTTTGAACACCCCGTAGGCGAGCGTTTTCACTACAACGACTACCATACCCTCTTGCTAGGGTTAATCTTAGAGCAAGCTTTAGGGGGCTCGTGGGGTTCAGAGGAACCGGTGTTGGTGAAAGCTTGGAGAGAAAAGTTGTGGGAACCCTGGGGGGTCAGCGCCCCGTGTTGGTGGATTTTAGACTCAAAACGTTGGAGGTTCCCTAAAACTGAGTCAGGACTGGTGATGTCGGCCCGAAGCCTCGAGGCCTTAGGAAAACTGATTTTAGCGCAGGGCTTGCACGAAGGTCGTCCGTTGTGGGACCACCCCTGGTTAGTCCAAGGTTGGGCTCGTGAAAAGGCCTGGCATCGCCCCCAAGACTTCGCACGCGTCCCGGGGGCCTGGGGAGCTTGGCTTCGTCAGGGAAACGCTTGGTATGGACGCCATTGGTGGGGTTTGGAACGTCGGGGCGAAGAAGCGTTTTTTGCCTTAGGCATTCATGGGCAAGTGCTTTTGCTCAGGCCAGCGATTTCGGGAATAGCGGTGCGTTTAGGCAATCGATGGGGTGGAGAGCACCTTTGGCCCGAAGAGCTGTTTGATCTGCTCGACGATCAAGCTTTGGTCTAGTAAGATAGGCGCGATGAAGCGTTTTCGTGTTCTCGGCGTTCGGGCCGTAGCCCTTGTAGCCAACTTGTTTGTTCTCATTACGGCGCCCCTTTACAGTGATCTTGGCCCCGCCGTCTGGCAGCCCTGGATCGGTTGGGAAGTTTTGGCGCTTACTCTTGTTCTGGCCGGCTCGTTGTTTCGCCTAAGGGAGGAGTTTTTAGACCTGGCCAACTGGCCCGAGGGGCGCACCCGGTTTTGGACGGTTCGGAGTTTGGACCTTCTTACAGCGATCCCGTGGGAACTACCTTTCGTTTTGGGACTCATGAACCCGGCCCACACCCTCTACTTAGCTGTTTTTTTACGGTACTTTCGGTTGTTTTTTGTTCTGGGCTACCTTCAGGACCTTACCTCCGCCTTTGAACTCCCCCCGGCGGTTCAGCGCATTCTTAACATTTTGATCATCTTTGCCTTTTCGGCGCATTACATCGCCAACGCTTGGATTCTCGTCACAGGCAACCCGGAACACTATGACGATGTCAGCCTCTACCTCAGGGCGCTTTACTGGACAGTTACGACGATGACAACGATCGGTTACGGCGACATCACCCCACATGGGAATTCTCAAATTCTTTTTGTCATTTTTATCGAGGTCTTTGGGGCCGGCATGTACGGTTACGTCATCGGTGTTGTGGCCAGCCTTATTTCGAACTTTGATATCGCTAAGAACACCTTTCAGCATAAAATCGATCAGGTTGAAGCATTTCTCCGTTATCGAAAGGTTCCCAGGCACCTGCAAAGACGGGTGAGAGAATACTTTGATTACCTCTGGAAATTCCGCCGTGGCCATGAAGAAGCGCAAATCGCTGACACCCTGCCCGCACAGCTGTGGTCCGATATTGGTCTTCACTTAAACCGCGACCTCTTGGAACGGGTGCCTCTTTTTCAACACGCACCCGAAGCCGTTTTGAGGCAACTAATCTTACGCCTTCAACCGGTAATCCTTCAGCCAAACGACGTCGTTTTTGAAGAAGGCGAACTTGGTCTGGATATGTACTTTATCACGAAAGGCTGTGTCGAAGTCGTTTCGTTCGATCGCAAAAAAAGCTATGCCGTTCTGCAAGAAGGCCAATATTTTGGCGAAATAGCCCTGCTACATTCTGTGCCCCGCACGGCTACCATTATTGCTCGCGACTGGTGTGAGCTGTATCGTATCGATAAACCCACTTTCGACCGCGTCGTTGAACGTTTTCCAGGCTTTGCCGATGAAATTCAGCGAATTGCCCATCAACGACGCCAAAATGAAGCCCAACGATCGCGCTAACTGGTAATCCACAAAGCCTTAGGTCCGCCCCACCGGGCTTTGCTTTGACGAGCCTCGTACTCGGCCCAGGTCAGCTTTTCTAACTGCTGTTCAGGCAACCAGGCCTTGGGCTTTGACTCGTCTAAGCCTATTACCTCACGCGGTCCCCACCAAACCCTTGTGTCCGGCCAAGCCTTCCATTGCTCGACGGTACCGGGGTTCCAGTCAGAGACCAAGATCAGCCGGTCCGAGAGAACAAGAAAGGGCTCGGGCCCCTGCGTCGCTAAGGCCTCGACCAAGTCCGTTTGCTGGTCAGAGTGACAGAAGACCGGAGTCATTCCCAAATCGTACGCCAAACGTTCGATTTTTAAACGCTGAGACCCTGCTAAAAACCAATGCCAAGGAGCTTTTCCTTTGAGGTGGGCTTTTAAAGCCCCCACGCAGGAGGCCACCCAAGGGTTCGAGCCCGTATCCATCCACACGAGAACGTTACTCATGTTTACCCTCTCGAGGGAAGTATATCTCGCTCCTTCTGGATTTTTTTGACTTTTTATGCAATTCTTTGAGAATCTTTTGGCAAAATTATGTTATAATTTACAACAGATGCCAGCGGTAGGAGGTCAAAAGTGCTGCACGGAACTAGCGTTGTTGAAATTTTTGAACTGATCCTGCAAACCTCTGCCCCCAAACCGCGAGACTTGCTTAAACTCGATTTTTATCGTCACGCCATGAACCTCTTTCAAGCGGAAGAAGCTCAGTTGAGGCAAAAAGGGGTCGCGGAGTCTGAACTTGAAGAACATCAAACGGCGCACCGGGAACTGTTTCGCCAACTCAAAGAGTTTTCGGGGCCTTGGGAGGATTTTCGTCTCTTGTTAGAAGCGTGGCAAAAGGACCATGAACAGCACCTTTCGCCCGTTCTTCGCGCATAACCACCCCGGGAGGAGCAGACGTGACTTTAGATATCACCACGCTTAGTTTAGCCCTCTTTTTGGTGTACTTAGGTAATACCTTTTTGGCACTGTTTCTTATTTGGGTTCAACAACGCTTTCCGGGTTGCCGACTTTGGGTGGGGGCACAGGCTCTGTTAACAACCGGGGCGCTTTTGATGTTGTTCCGCCCTCACCTTGCACCGATGGTGATTGTGACTTCCAATGCCCTGTTCCTTTCGGCTCTGCTCGTTTTTGCCCACGCGCTTTGGGTCTTTCGTTTAAAAAGTCCCTTTCCCCGTCCAATTTATTTTGTCCTAATCCCCGTGATCCTTTCGCTGTTCATGGTGTCGAATCAGAGTTTTGCCTTAAGGTCTCTGGTGTTTTCGGTTTGGGCAGGCCTAGGAACCGCCTTCGATGCGGCCTTACTCTTGATCAAACGCGAACCACATTCCCAACGAGTAAGGTACCTAACCGCAATTCCTTTTGGTCTGGCTTCGGTAGCCTCGTTCCTTCGGGCGGTGGGCAACATCGTCCCCGGCATCCCAGCGGGTAGCTTTGAGCACCCCGAGGGGGCCAACGGTTTCTATCTTTTGGGCTCAATGCTGTTATCAACCGTCATGCTTTTTGGCTACTTTATGATGCTTTCGCTGAAAGCACAGCAAACCCTCCACGAAAAAGAACTGCAGATTTTGAAGCGAAACCACCAGCTTTGGGAAACTAATAAAGCCAAAGACCTATTTTTTTCGTTGGTAGCCCATGATTTGCGTGGTCCTATCGGTGGCGCGGCACGTTTTGCCCGCAAGCACCTTTTAGCGAAAACTGACCGCCAGGATGATCGTTTTGAGGCTCTCGACACCCTGACCGCCTCGCTAGAAAAAACCAACGAGTTTTTAGAAAAACTCTTATGGTGGTCTCATGCACAGCTTGGGGCCTGGGAGCCCCACTGCCGGCCTGTAGAGCTGAATGCAGCACTTTCACAAGCCGTGGATTGGATTAAACCCAGTGCCGATCAAAAAAATATTTCGCTTCGCTTTCCGTGGAACAACTTGCCCATCATTGAAACTGACGCGGATTCGTTACAGCGGATTTTGGGCAACCTCTTGTCGAACTCTGTGAAATTTAGCCTTCCCGACCGCGAAGTTTCTCTTAGCGTGCAAGAAAACCCCGATTCGTGGGAAATTCGTGTAGAGGATCACGGCATAGGTATGGACCCAAAAAGCTTAGAAGCCTTATTTAAAATTGAGCAGAAACTTTCGACTCATGGTACCCACGGAGAAAGGGGGAGCGGCTTAGGCTTGATTTTAGCCCGGACTCTTGCCCTTCGGTTGGGTGGAGACCTCATACTTTCGAGCCAACTTGGCGAGGGAACAACGGCCACCCTCAAGTTACCTAAGACGAGGCCCCAGGAAGCAGACGAAGCACGGCCTCTTTAAGACGAGCGAGATCATACGGTTTTTCTAAATAGATGTAGGGAGCCGTTCTTTCCAGGCGGTCTTTGACTTCGGCTTCGGGATAGGACGATAAAAAAATGATCGGCGTCGTATAAAACCCACGAATTTGAACCGCCGAATCAATGCCATCGCGAAAGCCATAGAGTTTTATATCCATAAGGACCAAATCCGGACGATGCTTCAAAAAGGCTGAAAGAACCTTATCGGCGTCAGCCACCACTTCGACCACTAAAAAGCCGGCGTCGTGGAGGTCTTCTTTGAGTTCAAGCGCTAAGATAGGTTCGTCCTCGACAATCAATAACCGGGGCTGACTTTGCACGTTAGGCCTCTGCGATCAACCTATCGCAGGACGAAGCAGTCGTCAACTGTTTCGTCCTGGTAGGCTCAGTGTGCGCGCGGAGCAGGGGCTAGACCCGCAACGAAAGAATCGGGGGTAACGCCCACGTAAACTTGGGGGTTAAGAAAGCCCCCCACTCCACTTT
>JAJXVP010000095.1 GCA_021782055.1 bacterium
CTCGTCGGTCACGATTCTTTTGAGGTTCTATACGCCTCTGACTATTTTCAGCAAATGTACGATGCCGCTCTTAGGCTGATTGAACGCGGACTGGCTTACGTCGATTCGTGTACTTCAGAAGAAATCTCTCAAATGCGTGGTGCCCCCACGTCTCCTGGCATCGAAAGTCCTTGGCGAAACCGCTCACCAGAAGAAAATCTCAAGCTCTTTCGTCAAATGACAGCGGGAGAGTTTGAAGAAGGGGCCTGTGTTCTTCGAGCCAAAGTTGACATGACTAGCCCCAATATTAATCTTCGCGACCCTATTCTTTACCGCATCAAGAAAGCTCCTCACCACAGAACTGGGGATAAATGGGTTGTTTACCCTATGTATGATTGGGCCCATGGCTGGGAAGACAGTGTTGAAGGAATTACCCATTCTTTATGTACGCTGGAGTTTGAAAACCATCGTCCGCTCTACGATTGGTTCTTAGACCAATTTCCCGAAGCTCATCACCCTCAACAAATAGAATTCAATAAACTTTCGATCACGTATACCATGTTATCCAAACGCAACCTGTTGGAATTGGTCAAAACCGGTTTTGTTGACGGCTGGGATGACCCTCGTATGCCCACCTTAAGCGGCTTAAGACGACGAGGCTTTACGCCCTCATCGTTGAGAAAGTTTGCCGAAGCCACTGGCTATACCAAGACTGATGGCAGGGTTGATCTCAGCATGTTAGAATTTTTTATTCGAGAAGAGCTGAATAAAACGGCCTTGCGAGTGATGGTTGTTTCCTCCCCCATTAAAGTGATCCTTGAAGATTACCCTGAAAATCAAGTCGAATACGCTGAGATTGAAAACAATCCAGAAGATCCGCAATCCGGAACCCGAAAAGTTCCTTTTAGACGGGAAATCTGGATTGATGGCGAAGACTTTTCTCAACAACCACCAAAAGGTTGGTTCCGTCTCGCACCTGGTACCGAAGTTCGCTTAAAGGGAGCGTATTTCATCACTTGTCGCGAAGTGATTACCAACCCCGATGGTTCCGTCAAAGAGCTTCGCTGTACCCATGATCCTAAAAGTTGGGGGGGGGAAAGCCCCGATGGTCGAAAAGTAAAAGGAACCATTCAATGGGTCAGCGTTCAAGACGCCGTCTCGATTGAAACCAGACTTTACGACAAGATGTTCACTGTAGAAAATCTTTCCGACTTACCTGAAGACAAGACTTGGAGAGATTTTCTCAATCCGGCCTCGTTGATCACAGAAAAAGCCTTTGCAGAACCCTCACTTCACGAAGCTCGTCCAGGCTTAACCTATCAATTTATGCGCAAGGCCTATTTTGTACCGGATGCTCCTTCGTATGAACGAGGCAACTTAGTCTTTAACCGCACCGTCACACTGAAAGATAGTTGGACACGGAAAGGTAATTGAACCGTTTGGGCAAGCAAGTCTGCTAGTCAACATTCCTGCTAGTTAGCTTGCTTGCCAGTAAAGCTCATTTCATCGTTAAGCTTATTCGCTTGCGCTGGGGTTCGACCGCCAACACTTTAACTTTCACTTTCTGACCGGGTTTGACAATATCCAGGGGGTCGCGAACAAAGGTGTTGGCAAGTTGACTGATGTGAACTAAACCATCTTGATGAACACCAATATCAACAAACGCGCCAAAGGCGGTGACGTTGGTCACGATCCCGTTCAAAACCAGACCTTCCTTGAGATCCTCAAGCGTTCTGATGTTGGGATCAAAAGCAACAACTTCAAAATCCTCGCGGGGATCTTGTCCAGGTCGCGCTAATTCCTGGACCACGTCGGCAAACGTCAACGGATCCACCTCCCAATCACGGCTTGAATAGGAAATTCTCTGGGATAGCTTGGAATTTCCTACCAGTTCTCCTAACCCTACGCCCAGCGAACTGGCAATCCGTTCGACCAAGGGGTAACTTTCAGGATGCACGGCACTATTGTCCAAGGGATGAGTACTATTTCGAACTCTTAAAAAACCAGCCGCTTGTTCAAAGACCTTTGGTCCCCAACCTTTGATTTTTAAGAACTCTTGCCGTGAGCGATAAGGGCCATTTTTGGCTCGGTACTCTACTGCGGCCGCAGCTAAACGAGCATTTAAGCCCGAGACATAGGTTAGGAGTGCTTTTGAAGCCGTATTGATATCCACTCCAACACGATTAACGCAGCTCACCACGGTATCTTCCAAATGCTGTTTTAAAAGTTTTTGATCCAGATCATGCTGGTATTGCCCTACCCCCAGTGCCGCAGGATCCACTTTGACGAGCTCTGCCAAAGGGTCCATCAACCGACGTCCAATCGATACCGCACCACGGACTGTAAGGTCGCACGAAGGCAATTCTTCGCGGGCAATTTCACTGGCGCTGTATACCGAAGCACCGCTTTCTGAGACCGAAAGGACAGGAATTTCTAGCCCCAGGTCGCGACAAAAGTCGAAAGTTTCCCTTCCTGCGGTTCCATTGCCTACCGCAACCGCCTTGATCTCGAACTTTTTCACAAGAGTTGTGAGAATCTTACGGGCCTCTTCTTGGCGACCCATTTCGGCCAGAGGATAAACCACAGTATGGTCAACCAATTCACCTTGCGCAGATAAGACAGCGACTTTACAGCCTGTTCGAATTCCTGGGTCCAAGGCAAGAACCGGCTTGGGCCCCAAAGGCGCCGCTAAAAGGATTTCTCGCAAATTCTTGGCAAATATTCCTACTGCTTCAAGGTCTGCACGAGCTTTAGCATCTTTGATCAACTCATTTTCTAACGACGGCCTTAAAAGACGCGACCAAGAATCGGCCACTCCGAGGAGCAGAGAGGGACAGAGGGGTTTTGAAAAGGCTAAGGTCGCCATGGCGATATGGCTTACCTGGGATTCTGGTAAATCGAGCTTCCAGGAAAGCTCTCCAGCTTCCTGTGCTCGTAAAAGAGCCAACAAACGATGACCAGGAAGAGTTTTCCAACGTTCTGTTCTTCCGGCTAGATCTCGATATTCTCCCTCAGAACGAAGTTTTTTGGTGGCTTTGATGACTAGTTCGGTTTGCCCCAAAGCCTCTCGAAATTTTTGACGAACTTGAGGCGTTTCACTAAAACGTTCAGCCCAAATATCCCTTCCACCAGCCAAAGCCTCTTCCAGAGTTTGGATTCCTGCCTCAGGCTTTATAAATGTTTTTAAAAAATCTGAGGTCGGTTCCTGATTTTTTTCCAAAAGATCGGCAAGGGGAGCCAGTCCTCTTTCTAAGGCTTGGGAGGCCCGTGTTTTTCTTTTAGGGCGGTACGGCAAATACAGATCTTCTAATTCGGTTAAAGTTGAGGCTTTTTGTAGGGCTTCATAGAGTTCAGGATTCCCCAGCTTTGACTCGCTCAACGAATTCAAGATGGACTGTCGACGTTTTTCTAACTCTTGAACTTGATCGAAGGTATCTCGAATTTGAAGAATTTGAACTTCATCTAAATTGCCCGTAACCTCTTTTCGATACCTGGCCATAAAAGGGACCGTAGCTCCCTCCTCCAGCATTTTCAGTACTGCGGCAACCCCACGCTCAGCAAGGCCAACCTGCTGGGAAACGAAATGAATCATCCATTCCTTAGTCATAATTTACCTTACTCCAGAGGCTAATTCGGGACAAGATGCTGGACGCTAAGACTTGACAGTTGTAAAATCAAATTTATGAAATCTGTTAATTTTGATGAAGCTCCCTTACTGACCATTTGGGAAGTTACCCGGTCTTGCGAACTAGCTTGTCAACACTGTCGTGCCAGTGCTGAAAATTGGCGCTCTCCTTTAGAATTATCTCTCGAAGAAGGAAAAAACCTTATTGATTCCGTTGCCGCTATGGGCACACCTTTAATGGTCTTTACAGGTGGAGATCCTCTTCAACGACCAGATCTTGAAGATCTCATTCGCCATGGACGTTCAAGAGGTTTGATTGTAGCCACCATTCCCGCAGCTACACCGCGTTTAACAAAAGAAAGAATCTTCTCGTTGAAAGAAGCCGGGGTACACCAGCTAGCTTTGAGTTTAGACGGGGCAACAGCCGAAGAACATGATCAATTTCGAGGAGTTGAAGGAACTTTTCAGAAAGTTTTAGAAGCCGTGAACTGGATACGCGAGGCAGAGGTACCTTTACAAATCAACACCGTATTTGGTTCGTGGAATGCCGACCGTTTTGAAGCCCTGGCCGAATTGGTCAAGAAATGGGAAACGTCATTTTGGGAAATCTTTTTTCTCGTTCCCACGGGACGCGGTGCTACACTTCAGAGTTGTACAGCTGAGCAGTTTGAACATCTGTTTGAACAAATTCACCATTTTTCCCGAGAAACTGGTATTACAGTCAAAGTCACAGAAGCACAACACTTTCGCCGCTATCAACAAGAACAGGGAGGAGCCGTCCATGGTCATGGACGTGTCAGCCTCTCCTCTCGTCCTGTCAATGCTGGAAATGGCTTTTGCTTTATTGATTTTCGAGGCAAGGTGATGCCCAGCGGTTTTCTCCCTCTCGACTGTGGAAATGTTCGGGAAACCCCCTTAGCCGACATCTATAAAAACCATGAAACTTTCCGTCAGCTTCGAGACCTCAAAGCTCTCACCGGTCCCTGTGCCTCGTGTTCGTTCCTGGAAAGTTGTTCGGGGGGAAGTCGAGCACGTGCTTGGGCCATTACGGGAGATTACTTGTCTTCTGAACCCTTTTGCATCAGATCAGTCCCCAATTCTGGAAGTTCAACAGGCGATGAAACAGCTTCTCGGTTTGCTTTTTGAATTTCCCGAAAAACTTCATGTCGATAGACTTTCACATCCTTGGGGGCTTTTACCCCTAGCTTCACAGTGTCTCCCCGGATGTCGACAATCCAAAGTTCAATATCGTCACCAATCATGATGCAATCGTCTTTTTTGCGCGTTAGAATTAACATTTCACTCCCTCCGCGCAGCCATTTCTTCAAGGATATCATGTTTGGTGCGGTATTCGTCCAAAGGACTTACACACTGTTTGCCTTGACGATTTTTTCTATTGATATACAAAGGTCCTTGCAAATTGGCCGTCATAGGACCTGATTCAGGAATCGTCACAATAGCAAAAACCAAACAATCTTCCAAGTTTTCCACACCAATTGAACTTAAATCTTCCAACGATATTCCAGGATTGTATTCATCTCGAAAAATGGAAGGTTTTATCAAGATAAAGGCAACTTGGGTATCATCCAAGGATTGAAGCCAAAAAAAAGGTTTTTTGTGGGCATCTAGGAGGGCGAAGTTTTTATAGTCTTCGAACCCCAAAAGGCCTTCTGGGAATTCGAGTATTTGCAGGTCGTCAACTACGACCGAACCATAGGCTTTACTTTGTATCAGTCTGCTCATCTGAGGAAGTCCATTAAAGTGCGAGGATAAATACTACCTGCGGCGCGTAACGTCGCATCATGCGTCAATTCCAACATTTTCAACTTCGTAATGCCGTCGGTGACATCGAGATCGACCAAATTGGAGTTCATCTCGACAACTTTCGGAATCTCGTCTTTTAAAGTTTTTTCTGTTTGTGTTAAACGCTCATCACGAGCCCCTAACTCGGCAAGTGTTGTTTGAAGGTTACCCAAACTAGCATGGAGACTAGCCAAACCTTGACCTCCTAAAAATTGATTATTTCCTTTCAACATATTGTCTCTAAGGCGTATCACGGCATCAAACAACGAGCCCCCAAAGACCTTGGCATCAGGGTTGTAATTCAGAGGAGGCTTTTGCCCCATACTATTGGTAATCACACCTAAGGCTTGAAGAGTATTTCCCCCGGGTCCGTCTTGCAAAAACAGTTGGTGAGGTTGTGTGGTTTCAAGGACTAAGCCATTTGTGACGGGATCTAAGCTAGCTTTTACAGCTACAGGGGCATCATTAATTTTGGCAATCACAGCCTGAACACTGTCCCCGGCTTTAAGGGCAATGGACTTACCATCGATTTGGATCGTGGTGTCCGAAGGAACAGTAAAGTTTTGGGAATCCACCTGGGAATAAACCCTTTGATTATCTGCCCAAAAAACGGCGTTACCAGGAAAGTTGGCTTTGATAAAGGTATTATCTGAAATTTCTGTCTGCTTTTGACCAATAGTCCCGATATAATCGACTTGTGTAATGACTTGACCTTCAGAGCCAGGAACGCGACCTTTCAACACTCGCCAAGGGCTTCCGTCGATCATTTCCCCGCCAAAGACGGGTTGGCCATCTGGACCTTTCGAGTTGGCTAAAGAAACCAATTCATTCAAAAGCTCGTTAGTTTCAACGCCCATTTCACTCAAATCGGATTGGGTGTAGGTCCCATTCGCCCCTTGAATAGCCAACTCATTGAGCCGTTGCAAAATGCTTTGGGCACGTTGAATGGAACTTTCTGTAAAGCGAAGGTTGGTTTGAAGTTGAGAGGCATTTTGTTCGAATTTATCTAAGCGGTATTTCCAGGATTGTAAACGGGTTGATTCTGCTGCCGCAATGGGATCATCTCTCAGCTGAGTGAATTTATGCTGAGACCCCATTTCATCCTGAACTTTAGCCATGCGAACTTCTTGATTTCGCAACGACCAATCCATGTCATTCATGGTCATGTTCGAGCTGATTCGTTGCATCTGTTATACCCCCATGTGCCGGATGATGGTATCAAGCATGTCATTCCAAGTACTAATAAAGCGGGCCGTCGCTTGATATCCATGCTGAAACTTCAAAAGGTTTGACATTTCTTCGTCGATGTTGACCCCAGAAATCGAATCTCTGGCATTGCGAAGATTTTTCATAATGTCCTGCTGAGTTTCCATGCTGATTTGTGCGGTTTGACCTTTTAAGCCGATTTCTGCGACTGTTTCTTCGAAGTAATCTCCAAAGGTTCTGGCTTGACCAATCATAACAACAGAATTTCGAATCTGAGCAATCGCTAATGCCGCAGAACCATCACCACCGCCGGCAGTTTGACCATTACTTCCCAAACCTGCGGCGATTTTTCCAGGGTCAGCGACCAGATTTTTATTGAGCGTGATCCACGCGGCAGGATGTGTTAAAGGAGCTACAGCAAAGGTTGCCCCTTTTCCTGTTGGGTTCGTACCAGTAGGAACACCAGTCCCCCCCGCTAAGACCGAAACGGCCTGAGGGTTGTTCCAATCAAAAGCCCCTTGGGGACCAGAAGAGGCTAAAACTCCGGCATAGCCCACCAGAAACTGCCCCGAGTCTTCTATATGTCGGATGACAAAATCTGGATTTTCAGGGTTAGCACTGGGCACTGCTTTAAAAGATAATTGACCATCTCGGTCAAGGCGTGCAGAAATTTCTAGTCCTGAGTCATTGATGCGATTGATCACATCCTGAACGGTATCTGCAGGGTGATAGGCAATCTTGACTAAACCATTGGGACCTGGAAGGGTTAACTGTCCGGCAAGCCCAATCAAAGATTGGGGATTCAGCTTATGATCTCCATTAATGCGGAAGATATACGTGGAATCGAAAACACCTGTACCTTTGCGGTCATAACTGCCGTCACGGTTGAGGACCATGGGTTGTTGTACAAAAAAATCTTGCCCTGTAGTCCCGGCTAGTCCATACCCCTCGCGATGAACTTCATTAACCAAATCGGCAAAATTAGCCGTCATTTGATCTAAGCGTTGAATTTGGCCCCGGGTATCGTTATCTCTTAATTCAATCAATGCCCCTAACTTTCCCCCCGGAATATTCACATTTTCTTTGGTATCTGGGCGGATGATTTTCCAGTAACCTTCATTATTGGGGTCGCCAACAGCTTCCAAGGGACTGACAACCTTTCCTTGAACTAAATGAATACCACCCATGTGAATTTGAAATTCACGGGGGTCTCTTTTATTGACAGTTGTGATAGGAACTAATTCGGCGAGTTTTCCTACCAGCAAATCACGACGATCAAGTAAGTCATTGGGATGATCGCCCTGAGCTTGAACTTTTTCGATTTGGACATTGAGTTTGGCGATTTCACGGAGATAATCGTTGACTTGAGTGACGGTACCTTGCACATCATCGTTGATCATCACGGCAATGTGTTTCAAACTTTTATACTGCTGATGAATAGAGTCCACTAGCCCTTGACCGCGTTCCAGCACGGCTTTTCTCATAGCCATTTGCTCGGGGTGCTGAGAAAGGTCTTGCCAAGAACTCCAGAACATATCGAGTCGGTGGCGAACTGAAACGTCTGCGGGTTCATTCTGAGCTTTTTCGAGAAAACTTAAGTACTGGCTTCTCGTTTTCCAATAGCCCTCTGAACCAGATTGTGCCACGATCTGCTTATCGAGCAATTCGTCTCGTACGCGCACAACTTCGGCAATGACAACACCTTGCCCTACTTGACCTGGACGTTCGGCACGGTTTAACGCTGGTTCATCCAGGGGGTCCATTTCTGTAAACTCGACACGTTGTCGTGAATAGCCTTCGGTGTTCACATTGGCCAAGTTATGGCCAACGGTTTGCATAGCTTCAGTATTGGCAATGAGCGCCCGCTTACCTAATTCTATTCCTGAAAATGTTGAACTCATAATGCCCCTCTATAGCCGTTTATCCAAAACCATGGGACGAGGCCGTGAATGTTTGATTGAACCATTTTTGGCATAAATTGGTCCTCTTTGGGCTGGATCAGCTTGTCTGACGACAGCTTTGATCAGGCTTTGAGCAGTTTGAACGTAGGAATTCAAACCTTCCGACAAACCTTTCATTTCGAGTGCTTTCAGCTTTAAAGCCCGATGAAGCTCCGCCAATTCTTCTTTCCACGGTTGCTCAAGGTCGGCCAGAACACGATAAAAAGAGGGATGCTCTAGTCCCAAGCACTCCCCTAAAGCCAGCCACGCACTATTTCGACGTTCTTCTAGGCATTTCAAGCCTTCTGCTTTAAATTCTAAGGAGTGAAGTGCCTTATCGAGGTCAGGCCAACTTCGGTCTAAAAGAGCTTGACGCACCCGCAGTTGAGTTTCTTGAAAATCCTGCATACCATCACGTTGCAGTTCCATCAGAGTCTTGAGGTCATTCAAACGTTGGAATCTCGTGTCCATGTTCGACTCCTTCTTTAAGAGTTTCGGAAGATAGATAAAAAAACTGAGCACCTCAGTTGGTTTTTCAAATAAATCTCTGTTTTGAGCTGTCTTTTCAAAATCTTAATTTTTTTTTATGATGAGAATCTCAATAGGGAGGAAGTCATGGGCCGTCAGAAATGGAAAGTTGGTATCGTGGGAGCCACAGGTATGGTTGGCCAACGCTTTCTTACCCTTCTCGAAAATCATCCTTGGTTTGAAGTCACTGTTTTGGCAGCTAGTTCCGCCTCCGCCGGAAAAGCTTACCGTGAAGCCGTTCAAGGTCGCTGGGCGATGACAACACCCCTCCCCTCACGTTTTGCCGACATGAAAGTTATTTCAGCTACAGAAGTAAACACGGTAGCTAGTCAGGTTGACTTCATTTTTTGTGCTGTGGATATGCCCAAAGAGGAAATCATTGCCCTGGAAGAGGCTTACGCCAAGGCAGAGACACCCGTTGTCTCAAACAATTCGGCATTAAGAATGGCCCCTGATGTTCCTATGATTATTCCTGAAATCAACCCAGAACACGCCTTTGTTATCGAAACCCAGCGAAAACGTTTGGGGACTAAAGTAGGTTTTGT
>JAJXVP010000096.1 GCA_021782055.1 bacterium
TGACTTGGATGCCGATGAAGCTCAGCTGGAGTTCCCAGTCTTTTATGCCATTGGCCGCCAGGGCATTGCCCAAAAGACCCTCGAAGAAAAGGGCACCGACCTCAAGCCCCTGTTTGACGCCATTGTTGACCACCTGCCCGGCCCCGTGTATGACGCCGACGCGCCTTTTCAGATGTTGGTTAGTGACCTGGATTACAGCGACTACCTGGGCCGCCTTGCCGTAGGCAAAGTGCACCACGGTCGCGCCAAGAGCGGTGACGCCTTGGTCTGCGTCGGAGAGTCGGGCAACCCAGCTACTCTCAAGGTTACCAAGCTTCAGGTCTACAACGGGGTTAACTTGGCCGATTCGGACACAGCCGAGCCCGGCGACATTATCATCTTGTCGGGCGTCACTGATGTAAAGATCGGCGACACCATAGCCACCCGTGACAGCCCGGCAGCGCTCAAACGACTCACCGTCGATGAGCCCACCGTGGCCATGAACTTCTATCGTAACTCCAGCCCCTTTGCTGGCCAAGAAGGCAAGTTCGTTCAGCCCGGTAAGATCAAAGAGCGGCTAGAACGCGAAGCCCTCCGCAACGTTGCCATCCGTGTTGAAGAAAGCCCCGACAAAGAAAGCTTTACCGTTAAAGGCCGCGGTGAGTTTCAAATGGCGATCATCATCGAAACGATGCGCCGTGAAGGGTATGAGTTCGGGGTTGGCCGCCCCCGTGTCATTCTCAAGAATATTGATGGCAAAAAGAAAGAACCGATCGAGAACCTGTTCATCGACTGTGAAGAAACCTACACCGGTATCGTCACCGAAAAACTTTCAAAACGCAAATGCCGTATGACCAACATGGTCAACCACGGATCAGGTCGTGTGCGCTTAGAGTTCTCGGCCCCGAGCCGTGCGCTGATTGGCTACCGCGACGAGTTTTTGACCGACACCAAGGGTACAGGCCTAATGAATAGCTACCTGGCCGGTTACGAAGATTTTCGTGGTGAGATTCCATCACGTTCAAATGGGTCCCTCGTAGCCGACCGCCAGGGCGACGCTGTAGCCTACGGTATCTTCCACCTCGAACCGCGCGGACGCATCTTTGTTGTTCCCGGCGACAGTGTCTACGAAGGTATGATCGTGGGTGAGCACAACCGCGAGATTGACCTTGACGTCAACATCACCAAAGAGAAAAAGCTTTCGAACATGCGCGCCGCCGGCAAGGACGACAACATCACCTTGACACCCGTTCAGCCCATGACACTTGAAGCTTGCCTGAACTTTTTACGTGATGATGAAGTTCTCGAGGTCACTCCCAAGAACCTGCGTCTACGCAAGTTTGTCCTGAACCAAAACGAACGCCGCATTGCCGAAAAACGCTCACAAAAAGCGGAGGATTAAGCACCACTGTTCTGGGGGGGGAAGTCTCCCCCTCGGGCGGTACACGGTACCGCCCTACCCCCTCGCTTCGCCTGCCCACGAGAGCCTAAGCTGGTCCATTAGGATCTTAAGCTGGCGTTAGGACAGCGTAGCATCTCGACGTGCCCCACTCAAAGGGTCGATTTTACGTTTCTTGCAATAGCCTAAACAGACTTGTGTTCAGGTAGAAGTTCTCTTTGCCAACTTTATGTTTTTCTAGCAGCCTTGTTCCTACTAGATCCTCAAGGTATTTGGAGGGCGTCTTGCGGGAAGTTGTTTCAATACCGCCGAGCCTATACAGCAGATACGGCTCCCACTCGCGAGTCTCCCGTACTTGTTGTAAGAGCCGGTAACAGTCACTCTGATTGATGAACCGCGACAAGTACAGGACTGGGCTATTCAGTAGCCCCTCTTTTACCACGTATAGGATGTTGACCACCCGACCAGTTCGGCCGCTGCCGTCGTAGAAAGGGTGGATACTCTAAAAAGGATGATGTCGTCAGGATGTTGCGGCGGCGCATACACAGTCTGCCTGTGCATCAGCAACTGAGAGGTACCGGTGCTCGAAAATGTCAGACTGGTACAAGTCGTCCTGATTTGATCTGGCATGGACTCAGCAGTGGCTTTGAGTTCTGCAAGAGCTTGATGCGCCTGAGCCACCTTTTTGAGTACGGCTTTGTTCTCGATGTCTCCGATCTCTTCGAGTCGCTCAGGATAAAAAGTGCTATTGAGCATACACTATTCCCACTCTCCTAACCACAAACGTGCGAGAAACTGCTTAACCGGCAAAATAAGTATGCCGTCCTCGGTCATCCGCGCCTCGGGTTCTTGGCACACCAAAAGGCGGTTTTTGAACGTTGCTTCGTGGGCTAGGTCACGCAACCCTTTAAGGTCGCGGTCGTTGATGCGTGCGGCCGCTTTTACTTCGATGGCCAGCTCATCTCCCACGATAAAGTCGACTTCCCTTTGGTCAACAGTTCGCCAATAGCACAGGGGTTGTTGACTGTTGCGATACCCTAACCAGGCGCGAAGTTCTTGAAAGATGAGGTGCTCGAGGGCTAGGCCCCATTCTGCTGAGCCAGGTTGAGGAACCGGGCGTCCTGCAAGCACCCGTGCCACTCCCCCGTCAAAAAAATAGAGCTTTGACGTTGCGACAGGCTTTCTGCTTTTTCCGTGGCGCGCCGGTACACCGCAATCTTTTGCCAGAGCCTCGTAGTTAAGCTGGGTACCGTTGCTCAAACCGGCAACAGTCAAAAAGCGCGAAAAGCCTATCAGGTTGCGGACTAGGGCCTCGGCTTGTATCTCTTCTTTAAGGTAAGTACCGCAGTAAGCCACCAAGTCTTCTTCAGGAGACTCTGAGAGCCACACCGGCGGCAATAAGCCCCAACACAGGATCTTGGACAAAGAATAGTCACCGTCCTGAGCCTCAAGCTCACTCGTGACGAAAGGAAAAAGATGCCGCAGTCGGGCGCGCCCTCCCAACAGGTTGGCCCCGCCGGCTTTGAGCTTTCGCGCCGAGGAGCCCGTTAAAATAAAACGTCGGTGTGCAGAAGGTTGTAATAAGGCGCCTCGGGAAAGGCACTTCGGAGCAAGGTTGACTTTCCGGTTTGTCTGGGACCAAGAAGCAAGACACTTCTTTGGCGAACGAGAGTACTGATATCGAGACGGCGCGGAATTTCCATAGCGTCATCGTGGCACGATTTCAAGAAATCCGCAACAGAGAGGCCTAAGTTCTATTTCTTTTTCAGCAGTGCCGCAAACGGATTGTAGCTGTCGCTGTCCTTAGAGCCGCTAAGGTACTTCGCTGTTGTTTCGTCGTCTTCGCGGCTCGTGGCTGGTTTGAGCGCAATCCGTCTGTTCGCTGGGTCCACGGACAGCACCTGCACCGACACGGTTTGCCCCACCTTCACGGGAACATTGCGGTCGCCGGAATACGGACCGTCACTTCGGAATTCAGAAACGTAGATTAGTCCGTCGATTCCAGGGGCCAAGCCCACGAACGCGCCGAAACTCGCCACGCGGACGACCTTGCCGGTCAGCTTGGTTCCTTCGGGGAAGCGTGCCGCCGCTTCGGTCCACGGGTCGGCTTGCAAGCTTTTGCGGCTAAGGGTGAGCTTGTCGTTGGTCCAGTCAAGCTTGAGAATTACCGCATCGATCTCTTGCCCCACCGAAAGCACGGTTCGCAGGTCTTCGACGCGCGCTCGGTCGTATTCCGAGACGGGAAGCAGAGCCTGGACGCCTTCAAGGTCGATGAAAGCCCCGTAGTCATGGACGGACTTCACCGTTCCGCGCACGGTTTGGCCTTCTTTAAGGTTGGCTTTAAGTTGGGACAAGGTTTTCTGACGAGCTTCTTCGTGAAAGACGCGATTCGAAACGACGATCTTACGTCCATCGTCCTTGAATTCTTGGATGCGGAACGGTAAGCGCATACCCACGAAGGCTGGGGTCGCCTCGGCGCGGCGGTCGCCCATCTGCGAATAAGGGCAGAAAGCCCGAAACTCGCCCAGCTTCACTTCGAAACCGCCCTTAATTTCACGGTCTACCAGGCCGTCGACGGGTAATCCCTCGCGGTAGGCCTGCTCGAGAAGCTCCAGCCCTGCAGTTTCTCCGGTAAGTCGGGTGGTGAAAATGCGTTCGCCACTTTCGGAGGGCAACAGAAAGGCCTTTACGGTGTCGCCGACCTTGACGGTAAGCTCGCCGTTTTTGTCGGTTACTTCTTCGCGGGCGAGCAGGCCCTCGTTCTTGCCATCAAGTTCGAGAAAGACCGTGTCCTTTGAAATCGACAGGACGCGAGTCTCGACCCAGGCTCCGGGCTTGGGAGCGTTCAGCGTCTTGAAGCTGTCTTCGTAGAGTTGAGACCAGTCAGAAGAGGGAATAGATTTCATAAGAAGAGTATACCAATTTCTGCGGGACTGGTCGATGAGGGTCTTTGCGGGAGGTACGAGGCCTAGGCAAGTGAGAAAGATCTAGAATTTCGAGTTACATCGAGCGGGGGCTGATGGATTCTTGGAAAGGAGAATCCGCTAATATCCACTTTATGTCAGAGGTTAAATGATTTCTTCTTCCAGAACATGGTTGGTCTCGAAATGCATGCTTTTAGCGAGGGCTAACATTTCTTTGTCAAATGTAAAGAATCTAAACGCGGCATCCTTGGACATACTCCTCAAGTTCCTGAACCTTTGCGGTCATCCAATTCGATGCCAGCCTCGATTTATTGTGTTCGTAGGTGCGCCGTACTACCGTGATCGCCTCAAGTTTCATTAGAATCGAGCTAACACGTACAGTCGCCTCATTCCAAAAGTCAACAGCGCTGGCTTTCCTTTTCTCATCCAGAAGAATTGCGAGTAGGACACTTGAATCAAAGTAGTGAACAGAGCCCACTATTCTCGGTTCTCACGATAGATAGAGATCCAATCGACACCAGACGACACTTCACCGGCAGAAGCAACCGAGACTTTTCGCTTTGCCCTCTTCAGTTTCCCTGACAAAGCCAAGTCATCGAGGACTTGCTCAATTGAGATTGCGCCGGTTTCCTCGCGTGGAAGTGCGATCTCTGCGATTATCCGATTGTGCTCTGTGATCAGAACTCGCTCTCCTCGTTTGACCAGCTGGAGGTACTGAGAAAGCTGATTCTTCAAATCGCGTACACCTACTGAAATCATGCCAAAATTTCATAGCCACAGTGGCCACATGTCAAGGAACGATCATAGGTTATTTCGGCGCGAAGGTCTGTTCGGGAGCGGGGTGCTCACCGGAGACGTTGAAGACCGTTTCGTTGAGGCTGGCGTGGGGCAACGCTTGCGTCAAAGCGCACCCCGGCATCGGTGAAATCACCACACGCTGGTCTTGAATCAGTTCCCGCGACATTGGCTTACCGAGCTGGAGCAATATTCTGGTCACCTCCCGCGATTGTCAATCCCAGGGCTTCTTGCCCGGTCGCCAAACTAGCGCAACCTTGACTTCAGCGCACCAGCCCTGTACTGTATTCTGTACAGGATGTATTAGATGACCGCCATCACTTACACGGCAGCACGAGCCAACCTTGCCAAGACCATGGACCGAGTAGTCGATGATCACGACCCGATCATCATCACAAGAAACAGTGAACAGTCAGTTGTTCTTCTGTCTTTAGAAGACTACCAGGCGCTGGAAGAGACAGCTTTTCTCCTTCGCACACCTGCTAATGCCACCAGACTCTTGGCTTCGATCGAACAACTCAAATCTGGACGAGGAGAAATCAAAGAGCTTGATCTATGAAGATCATGTTCTCGGCTTATGCGTGGGAAGACTACCTCTACTGGAAGAACAATGATCCCAAAATCCTTGCCCGGATAAACACGCTGATCAAAGAAATCAAAAGATCGCCCTTTTCGGGAATAGGCAAGCCAGAGCCGCTGAAACACGCGCTACAAGGCTACTGGTCGCGTCGAATCACAGATGAACACCGAATAGTCTACGCAGTCTCGAATGATGTGCTCCTGTTAGCACAGATCCGCAATCACTACTAATCTGGTATTGCGCCCTGGGCCTCCACAGCAGGCCCACAAGCTTAATCCCTTGCCGAGCCCCGTGGATTCCTTATACTGGGGCAAAGACAACCAGGGAGTGCAAAAAAGTAATTGATAGCTCTAACAACCTTTCTATTGACTGCGGTACTTGTATTTTTAGGCAACGGACTGACCCCGCTATGGCCAGTCATGTGGCTGGCGCCGATGCCAGTGCTATGGTTCGCCTTACGCCGGCCTGCGTGGCAGGCCGGTCTTGTTGCCGGTGGGGCCTGGCTTATGGGAAGTCTGAACCTGTGGAACTACTTTCACCTTTTAGGCATTCCCCCGTTAGGGTGGTTGGCCTCCTTCGGGGCCGAGGCCGTGGTTTTTGCAGGCGGAGTGCTACTGATGCGCGCCTTGGTTATGCGTCATGCTATTGGGAGTGCTTGGCTTGCCCTTCCATCTTTGTGGGCTGGGTTCGAGTTTTTGGCGAGCCTTACCCCGAACGGGACTGCAGGTGACTTGGCTTATTCACAACTCAACTTTTTACAGTTTCTACAAACGGCTTCGCTTACCGGCCCCTGGGGTATGAGCTTTGTGCTGATGCTGCTTCCAACGGGCCTGGTTCTTTCATATCATCTTCTGAGCCGCGAGCGACGCCTGGCGCTGAAGGTTTTGACAGCGACGGTGGGGATTGTAGGGGCCCTGCTCGTTTTCGGTACGGTGCGGATGGCTTTGCCGCAGTCAGGCCCACACGTACGAGTGGGCCTTATTGCTTCAGATGCCAATGGCGGAGCGGCGGTCGAGCCGCCGGGTAGTCCGACGGATACTCTGTTAAGTGACTATGCCGTTTATGCCCGCCAGCTCATTACCAAGGGCGCGCAAGTGATCGTTATGCCGGAACACGTCGGAGTCGTTCGCGACAATGACGTTGCGTATGTGGATGGACTTTTTCAACCGATTGCGGACCAAACCCATGCGGTGCTAGTTATCGGGGTGGCTCGTATCAGCACAGCAGGCAAGCACAATCAAGCCAGGGTCTATTTGCCAAACTCGCCAGTGCTTACCTACAACAAAGAGCACCTGCTACCTGGTTTCGAGACCACTCAATTGAGTGCAGGAACGAAGCGATTATACTTCGACGCTCCGAAGGGTACAGCTGGGCCAGAGGCAGCCTCGAAATGGGGTGTTGAAATCTGCAAAGACATGGATTTTACCGAGCCGTCGTGGCGTTATGGTAACGCTGGAGTAGGTCTGATGTTGGTGCCGGCGTGGGATTTTTCTGTGGATGGCCTTTGGCATGGACACCTTGCCGTGATGCGCGCTGTCGAAAATGGGTTTAGCTTGGTACGGGCGGCACGAGAGGGGCTTTTGACTGCAGCAGACGAGTATGGACGAATTCTCGCCGAAAAGACCAGCAATGCAGGTCACTTCGCGACGCTAATAGCGGACGTTCCCGTAGAACACCAGCAAACGCTGTTTCAAATTCTAGGTGACTGGTTTGGATGGTTCTCGCTAGGTCTGTTGGCGTTTGTTTTGGGGCGCCTGTGGCTTGGGCCGAGGACGAAGGGAGTATGACGCTTTTTTGTGGAGTCATCTGTGGCAAATATCGAACAACTGAAGGAAAAGCCAGAGCTTCGAGCCCGGGCAACTATCCAGCGACACCTTGACTGGAGTGAACAGTCAGTCGTTCTTCTGTCTTTGGAAGACTACCTCTACTGTTTGAGCAACGATCCCAAAAGCCTTATGAATTGAGGCTGAGACGGTCCAGCTTGGTTTTCCAAGTCCACTTTCCTAGCCTTTCCGGAGTGCCTACCTCGTATTTCTATTGCACGTTAAACGCAAGATATTTAGCTAGTAAAAATTCGATGGAATCCCGAAAAAATGAAACCCTGAAAGCCGAACGAAGGCTTTGTTTTGAGAACGTCGCCGAGCTTGTCCGCTCAGGTGAGGAACTGGACGGGATCTTTTTGAAGACCATCTACCCCAGCCGAGATCTGAATAAGCAGAATGGAGGTTTGCCATGAGTAGCGACTACGTTCCCAATTTTGAGTTTCTCGACGATGAGGAGAAAGAACTTCAACACCTCGACGCTGCAACTTCCTTCCCCAAGGAAGTTCAGGAGGAGCTTCTGGAACCCTATCTGTCCAGCCCCCGCAAGAACGTCACCATGCGCCTGGCCGAGGGAATCCCGTACCAGACCCTGGCGTCGATGATCCTGCAAAAGTACGTCCGGGGTAGCCTTTTAGAAAAAGAGACCGTGAAGGAAGTCGTGAAGGACCTGAGAGCCTAGAGTGTTCCTCTCGGAGTAACGGGCCGTCGGCTGACCCCATTCCGAGTGGCCCTAAAAATGGAAAAAGCCTTGTGGCTTGCAAACTCACAGAATCCCCATAGCGTCATCAAGGCTAATGGTTTTCTGTCCACTTGCCAGAAACTCTTGATATTCAGCTTCAGAGATGTAGTAATCTTCAAGGGCTTCTAAGTTCTCACTAAGGGCTTTTATGGCATAGAAAGACTTAGTTCGACCCGTCTTTTTGGCCAACAAAGAAAGCCTGGCTTCAAGCTCAGAAGGAATACGGAGAAAAAGCATCATTCAGTCCCTCAATAATAGGTCGTACCTTTATAACATACCGGATTTTCGGAAAAAAAAGAAGGCTCACTTGCCTGCTGGGACGAAGGTCGCCGAGATCCGCAGCACCCAACAGACACCTGCAAACGCTTTAGCCCCCCTCCCCAAGCCCCCTCCCCAGGCCCCCAAAAATCTTCCGCTCAGAAAAACAAAAATTCCTCCACGGGGAAAAAAAAATTCCTACTCGGGAAACAAAAAATTTCCACGCTGGGAATTTTTCTCCTCTGGCGGGGTTTTCTGTAGGTGTGCGGCATAATTTTTACCAATTTTGACAGGAATGATCTTCCAGTCTATAATGCAAGTATGGCACAAAACCAAGATTCCCGCGTACAGGGGTGGTTCCGAGAAACCAAAAAGTACGAAAAGCCGTCGAAGGCTCGTGCTCTTTGGCAAATTATCAACACTTCTGTTCCGTTTCTTTCGCTTTGGGCAGTGATTATTTGGTTACTTCGTTCTGGACAACCTTACCTGCTTACTCTTCCCCTCATCATTCTCGCAGGCTTATTTATGATTCGTCTGTTCATAATCTTTCACGACTGTACCCATGGCTCGTTCTTTGCCAGCGCCACGGCCAACCGCGTCGTGGGCACACTTTTAGGCATTCTAACGTTCACACCGTTTGCCGATTGGCGAAAAGCCCATAGCATTCACCACGCCAACACCGCCAACCTAGACCAGCGTGGCGTGGGCGACATTTGGACCTTAACCCTCGAAGAATACCGGGCTTCTAAACCCAGTACCCGTTTTTGGTACAGGGTTTACCGCAACCCCATAGTTTTGTTCCTTCTCGTTCCGCCGGTCTTATTTTTTATTTTGCAACGTTTTCCTAGTGGAAAGTTTGAACAAAAGAGTCTTCTTAACTTGCATATTACTAATATTGGCATTGCCGTGTTGGCGGTGGCGTTGGGCTTGCTAGGGGGTTGGAATCTCGTTTACCTGGTGGAACTCCCTATGTTTTACATAGCCTCGATCATCGGGGTTTGGCTTTTTTACGTTCAACATCAGTTTGACCCAGGCTACTGGCAACGCGAAGAACATTGGCACGCCCACGATGCCGCCATGTTGGGCAGCTCGCACTACAAACTCCCCAAGGTTTTGCAATGG